>DATEME010000227.1:0-16890 GCA_035275865.1 Candidatus Acidiferrales bacterium
GTTTACGCCACGCCATGGGGCAATCTCTACAATGGCCTCCCTGCGCCGGGAGAAAGCGTTATCCCGATCAATCTGGGCACCGGGCCTTCGCAATTCAATACGAATTTCAGTATCGGCGAGACCTTTCATTTCGGGCCACCGCCCGAAACACCGGCAAGCGCTGACAATTCAGCGTCGTCCCCTTCTTCGGGAAGCGCTCCGGCAAAACGAATCGGCCGCTACAGCCTGCAATTCAGCGTCTACAGCCGCAACGTTTTCAACCGAGTGAATTATGGTCAACCCGTAGGCGTGATCAGCTCACCCAACTTCCTACAGCCCGTGAGCCTCAACTTTGACGGACCGGCAAACCGCCAGATTTTCCTCTATGCTGGCTTCAACTTCTAGCAACGCACGCAGCAAGGGCCTACGTTGCGCGTTTCCGAATCCTGATTTGCGCTATGCGCAGCCGGATGGGACAATGGTGTGCCCGGAATAACTCCATAGGAAAATTGATGCGAATTGTAATTACAAGGAGCAGTTACGCGCGGCCAGCTATCTGCATCGCTGTCGCAGGAATGTTGCTCGTGCCCGCCGCACTCCCGCAGCAATCGCACACTTCGGCCAAGCCTGCGCAAACGGCGCCTGCCGCAAAGAGTACCAAGCCAACCACATCGGCTGGGAGGAAAACACAATCGGCGCCTGCTAGGGGCGCTACGCACTCCACGTTGACGACGGACAAGCAAAAGGACAGCTACGCGCTCGGCATGAACATTGGCCGGGATCTCTCGCGACAGCCGATCGATATCGACGTTACGCCATTCTTGCAGGGCATGCGGGACGCTCTGGAGAAAAGCAAATCGCAACTTACGGACGACCAAATCAAAGCCGCGCTCGCGCAGTTGCAGAGCCAGGCCAACGCAACAGCGGAAGCGGAAAACAAGTTACTTGGGGAGGCAAACTTGAAGCAGGGTGAAGAATTTCTCGCGAGCAATAAGACCAAGCCCGGAATCGTTGTGTTGCCTAGCGGCTTGCAATACAAGGTGATCACGATGGGGAGTGGTCCGAAGCCTACGGCTGCAGATACGGTCGTTTGCGACTACCGAGGTACCCTCATCAACGGCAAGGAGTTTGACAGTTCCTACAAGCGCGGCCAGCCTGCATCGTTTCCTGTCGGCGGCGTAATTAAAGGCTGGACGGAGGCCCTCCAGCTGATGCCGGTCGGTTCGAAATGGCAGCTTTTCATCCCGCCGGATCTTGCGTACGGCAGCCGCGGCGCTGGTTCGGATATCGCCCCGAACTCCACGCTCATCTTCGAAGTCGAGCTGCACTCGATCAAAGGCAAGAGCCAGTAATGATTAAGCTTTCGAACGTCGAAAAATTTTACGAAGCAGGCCCCACGAAAACGTGGGTGCTGCGGCGAATCAGCGCGGAGATTCGCGAAGGCGAGTTCGTCACGATCATGGGTCCTTCCGGCGCCGGCAAGTCCACGCTGATGGCGATCATCGGGATGCTCGATGGTGCATGGAGAGGTGAGTATTATTTATTCGGAAATGCAGTCCACAAACTGGACAACCGGCGGCGCGTGGAACTGCACAAACAATATATCGGTTTTGTCTTTCAGCAATATCATCTGCTCGACAATCTGACCGTGGCGGAAAATCTGGACCTGCCGCTTTCGTACCGCGATATGCGCAAGCCGGATCGCCAGGGACTCGTTGCCGACGCGCTCGATAAATTCCAAATGGTGGGCAAAAAGGATCTTTACCCCAGCCAACTTTCGGGCGGCCAGCAGCAGTTGGTGGCGGTTGCGCGGGCCGTCATCGGCAAGCCGAAATTGATTCTTGCGGATGAGCCGACGGGAAGCCTGCATTCCAGTCAGGGCAAAATGATCATGGACACGCTGAAAAAGCTGAATGACGAAGGAACGACGATCATTCAAGTGACGCACAACGACGCATGGGCTGCTTATGGGAATCGCACGATCGAGCTTGCGGATGGGTGGATCGTCGGTGGCCAGGCCGACGCGGGAGTTGCATAAGTTTCGCGGCCGATTAGCCTTTTATTAACGCTTTTTCTCCGAGTGCCTCGACGCGGCGTTGAAGTTCCTGCGCGACTTCCGCGGGATCGTCAGTTTCCGCATATCTCACGGGCTCACCGATTGCAACTCTGACTTGCCCTGGGCGCACCATATGTTTTCCTTGCTGCTTTAATTCCCAGAAATTGCCGAGATACATCGGAATCACCGCAACGCGCAGCCGTGTGGCGAGCAGCCCGATTCCGGCGCGAAACGGGCTGACGCGGCCGTTTTTTGTGCGCTCGCCTTCGGGAAAGATCAGCACGTTCCAGCCCCGATCGATGAGATTGCCCATAAAAGCGAAGCTGCGTTGAAAGCCGCCATAGCGGGGCAACGGAAAGACATCGAAGATCGAGACGAGAAGAAAATACATGACGCGGTCTATCAGCGCGAGGAAGAAATTTCGTCCGGGCGGCGGCGTACGCATCGATTCGAGAAGCTCGCCGTCCATCGCGACGGCAAGTTTGCTGCGAAACCTTTCGGGGAGTCCGAGCATGATGTATGCCGGATCGAAATACGTCACGTGATTGGCGATCACAAGATTTGCTTTGTGCTCCACATTGGTCAATGAGGCAAGCTTTTCGCGCCCAGTGATGCGCGGCCACCCAAGTATGAGCATTGCGGGGACGGCGAGACAGTTGTAAACGACAGCCCGGAAGATGCGCGCCGGCCAGCTTTGCGGCCACGTGGGATATTGAAACGCGGGCGAACGAGTCGCAGGGGATTTGATCAGATGTTCAATGTCGCCGGCCGTCTCTGCTTTCGAGAAATCGGCTTCGCTCAGGTCCACTTGATAGCGATCTTCGAGTTCGCCCATCAGCTCGACACGCTCAATCGAGCTGAGATGCAGCGGCTCATTTGAGTTGCCATCATGCGCACCACCGCGCATGAGCCGCGCGAGAAGATCGTTGTTCTGCCTCGATACGGCCGGCGCGCGGCCGAGCAATTCGGCTTCGGCGGTCTGGCGAATTTTGCTGAGGATGGGCTTTTGTGTCGGCGTGCGCGGAAAATCCTGATCGCGCCACACGATCCAACGGCGCATTTGCTGGAAAGACGCGAGCCGTTGATTGGCGCGCTGCACAATGCTTGATGCTTCTTTGTCGGCAGAAGGCGAATCGCCATCCAGAAGAAGCAAAACTGCGCAGGCTTCGGCGTTCCCATCCTTTTCGAGAGCGACAACCACCGCGTCGCGGACGGCGGGCTCCTTGCGAAGCTCGGCTTCGAGGTCGCCGGGATAAACCTTCAGCCCCTCTGGCGTGACGATCACGTTTTTGCTGCGGCCTTTGAAGTAAAGATTCCCCGCAGCATCACGTTCGCCGAGATCCCCGGTATGAAACCATCCTTCGGCGTCGACAGCCTGAGCCACTCCGTCTTTCTTCCAGTAGCCTGACGCGACGTTTTTGCCCCGCACGAGAATCTCGCCTTCATCGGAGAGCTTGATTTCGTTTCCGGGCATGGGCTTGCCGATTGACCCGTGTCCGATGCGGAACGGATGGTTGAGGCTGATAAGGGACGTTGTTTCCGTAAGCCCATAACCCTGGATGACCGCGTAGCCGAGTCGCGTCCAGAACGTTTCCGTTTCACTTGGCAGCGCGGCGCCCCCGGAAACCATGGCGAGGAATCTCCACCCGAAGCGCCAGCGAATCGCGCGAAAGCGCCACCAGCGGCTAAGAAAATGAATGTTGGCGGCGCGATCAAAATTACGGCGGAATTTCTCGAATTTGCCGCGCGACTCAAGATCGCGCTCGACCTGGCCGCGTAGCGACTCGATCAGGCGCGGCACGGCAACGAGAACCATAACGTGCTGATCGTGAATTTCGCGAACCACTTCCGCGGGATTCAGTGTGTCCATGAAGTTGATGGTCGCGCCGAACACCTGCGGAAGAAAAATCCCGAGAAACTGGCCGAAGACGTGGCTCAGCGGAAGCAGATCGAGTATGCGAATAGGATGAAAGAAGCGTTCGTAATGGCGGTAATGCTCGAATTCGGCCGCGATCGGTGCGAGGTTGGCCACGATATTTCCGTGGGTAAGAACGACGCCGCGCGGTTCGGCTGTGGTGCCGGAGGTAAAGACGATTTCGACAGGATCGTCTTGCCTGGCGGATACCGGGGAGAAATTCCCAGCCGCGCGCTTGGCGCTGACTTCCGTCAGATCTTCCAGCGTGAGAACTTGCCCGGCCAAGTTTTCGGCAGGTAGATTGCGACTGACAATCGCCAGGCGCACGCCGGCTTGCTGCGCCACGCGCTCGGCAAAACTTTTCTCGCCGATCGCGTCAAGCGGAACGGCAATGGCGCCGCGAAAAATACAGCCGAGAAACGCGGCAATCCATTCACCGCAATTCTCGCCCCAGATAAGGACGCGGTCGCCTTTCTCAATGCCTCGAGACTCGAGTTCGTTCGCGAACGTCGTTGCGTGCGAGAGAAGAGTTGAATATGACCAGTGTTCGCGGCGGTAGCCGCGACGCCACACGACAGCGGTCTCATTCGCCGGACGCGCATCGCGACGGAAATAATCGAACAGAGACTCGGGCGGCATGATCCTTGAGTTTCGCCCATTCCAGACTGAAATGGGAATACCGCGAATCTACGCCCGCAACAATTGAATTGCTCGCCGCGGGCTACGCCGAGCGGGCCCTTGCCATTGCGAAGGCTTTTACGATCACGCGCGTTGCCGTGTCGCGCAGCGAATATTTCGGGAGCTCTTCTTCCGCGACCCATGCAACGTCCGTTGCATCTCCACCGGCGCGGAGTTCGCCGCCGACGGCTTCGCAGAGATAATCGAGAATCACATAGTGGTACTGCACGCGCCCGAAATCGTCGCGCACGATTCGTTCAAATGTCTCGATGTGATCGAGAACTCGCACGTGAATCCCCGTTTCCTCTTCCACTTCGCGGCGGACCCCATCGGCGATCGTTTCGCCGACGTCGAGACCGCCGCCCGGGATGGACCATTCGCCTTGCAACGGCTGATACGCGCGGCGCATAAGCAATACAAAGCCGCCTCGAATCGTCACTCCGCCGACGCCGACAATCGGGCGTGCCGGGTATTCACGGGTTTCTCTCATGCGAGATTTTCTCCCACAAAAAGCTTGACAGTCGCGGTATATAATACGCTTTTAAGCGAAACGCCCCGCTGGGAGGAAAGTCACGTGACGAAGTGCCCGGAATGCGATGCGGAAATCGACTTGGATGAGGATGAGGTGGAAGAGGGCGAGATTTTGGCCTGTCCAGAGTGCGACGCGGAACTCGAAGTGACGCAAACCCATCCGGTTCATTTGATCGTTCTTTCCGAGGACGATGACGACGAGGATGAGGAGTCCGAAGACGAAGACGACGACGAAGAGGAAAGCGAAGAAGACGAAGATCAGCTCGACGACGAGGAATAACCACCTGGGAAAACCCTGTAACGCCGAATGTCATCTAATACCTATAATCCTTTAATGGTTGCGGCACGCCTTGTCGAAAGGAGTGTATCGCGATGAAACCACGCATCTATATCTACGTGCTCCCCGCAGTACTAGCGATCTCGTGTGCACTATTGGGCGCACCAGCCTACCCTCAAAGTTCACAGCTCCGGACCGTTCATGGCGAGGTTGTCGATAAGAGCGACAATCCCGCTCCGACCAGCGTGGTTTACTTGCTCAATACAAAGACGCAAGCTGTGAGGACCTATTTCGCCGACGACAAAGGCGAGTATCACTTCAGCGGACTGGACCCGAACGTGGACTACGAAGTCCACGCCGAGCACGGGAACATGACTTCAAGCACGCACAAGATTTCCAGCTACGATTCCCGCCGCGACATCGATCTGACTCTGAAGCTCGCTCGCGAAAAGTGAGCGGCGCGCCGCAAAGCCGGTAAATCCCTGTCAAAATTTCTTTTTCTGAATGGACAGATTCGGTCTAATATCCCGAACGGCCTGTTCGGTCGTGTACGCTAACGGTGAACTGAACAGCGTGGAGAAGATTCATTAACTTCGTTGGGATTGACGTAGGCACAAGTGGCACGCGCGCGCTGCTGCTCAATGAGCGCGGCAAAATAGTGGGATCTGCGACGGAGGATCATGCGCCGTTTGCTTCGCCTTGCATCGGCTGGGCCGAGCAGCAGCCGGAGGACTGGTGGCGGGCATGCGGAATTGCGGTTCGGAAAGCGTTGGCATCGGCAGGACTTCGTGGCGAAGATATTGCCTGCGTCGGCTTTTCCGGGCAGATGCACGGCGCGGTGATGCTCGATGCGCAGGACGAAGTGGTGCGGCCCGCGCTGATCTGGTGCGACGTTCGCACGGATCCACAATGCCGCGCGATCACCGAGAAAATCGGTGCGGAACGGCTGATTCAGCTCACCTGCAATCCTGCATTGCCGAATTTCACACTGACGAAATTCCTCTGGGTCCGCGAGCACGAGCCGGGGAACTGGAAACGTGTCCACTCCGTGATGCTGCCGAAGGATTATGTTCGATTCCGCCTCACTGGCGAACGTGCGATTGACGTGGCAGATGCTTCGGGCACGCTGCTGCTCGATGTGGCCAATCGCCGCTGGTCGCAGGAGGTTTTGCGGGCAGCGGAAATCGACGAACGCCTGCTTCCAGCCCTCTATGAGTCGCCCGAGGTTTGCGCACGTGTTTCGGCGGCGGGCGCAGAGGCGACTGGACTCGTTGTTGGCACGCCCGTCGTTGCTGGCGCGGGCGACCAGGCAGCTGGAGCGACCGGTATGGGCATTGTCGATCCCGGTGCCGTCAGCGCCACGATCGGCACTTCTGGCGTGGTGTTTGCTGCGACGGACCGGCCGGCGCTCGACCCGCGCGGGCGGCTGCATACGTTTTGTCACGCAATCCCCGGCGTCTGGCACGTGATGGGAGTGACGCAGGCCGCCGGACTTTCTCTGCGTTGGTTCCGCGAGCAGTTTGGCGCGAAAGAAGGGCCGGGCGATCCTTATGATCGCCTTGCGGCCGAGGCTTCGGCCGTTGCGCCCGGCTGCGACGGGCTGCTTTGGACGCCCTATCTGATGGGTGAGCGCACACCGCACCTCGATCCGAACGCGCGCGCGGCGCTCGTCGGACTCACAGCTTCGCATGGACGTGCGCATATCGTTCGCGCGATTCTGGAAGGCGTCGCATTCAGCCTGCAAGACACATTTACGATTTTCGACGAGATGCGCGTGCCCGTCACAAGCATACGGCTCGGCGGCGGCGGCGCGCGTTCGTGTGTCTGGCGGCAGATCCAGGCAGATGTTTACGGTCGTGAAGTAGAAATTGTGGCTGCGGAAGAAGGCGCCGCATTTGGAGCGGCGATCCTCGCGGGGGTCGGCGCAAGGGCGTGGCCCAGTGTGGGGGCAGCGGCGGCCGCCGTTGTGCGCGTCGCAGAACGAATCGCTCCGGACGCCAAATCTGCGGCAACGATGAAGAAGTCCTATGCAAACTATCGCCGCGTGTATCCTGCGACTCGGTCAATCTTCGCGAGCTGAACGGTTCGAGCCGATCTTGGCGATGTTCGGGTTGAGATGTAAAGTAGCGCGCACTACACTCTAAAATTTTGGTTTCTGCTCGGAAACGAAGGGGATGAGAATGGCGAGGTTGTGGATGGTTGTGGCTGCTGCCGCGTTTCTCAGCATGGCAGTCGCCGCATTTCCGCGCGCGCAGCAGTCACCGCCGCAGAATCTTCCCGCACCGACTTCTGCGCAAAACGCTCCTGTGGCAAATGCTCCCCCTGTGTCGCCCAATGCTCGCGCGCCGATTGATCGCGAAGCCGCTGCGCGTGGGCAGCAGCTATTCGTTCAAAACTGTTCCTTTTGTCACGGACCAGACGCGCGGGGCGGAGCCGAGGGCGGCGTTGACCTCACGCGCTCTACAATCGTCAACGGCGATCCCACATCGGGAGAGCTTGCCGCCTTTCTGAAGATTGGTCGGCCTCCCAAAATGCCGGCATTCGATAATCTCAGCGATTCGCAGGTGGGCGACATCGAAGCGTTCGTCCGCTCGCAAAATCTTGTCGCAGGCGGGCGCGCACCTCTCGTTGCGATTGTCGTCGGCGATGCAAAGGCAGGCGAGGAATTTTTCAACGGCGCGGGCAAATGCAATACGTGCCACTCGGTTGCCGACGACCTCAAAAGCATTGGCTCAAAATATGACGTGATCACATTACAGGGCCACATCGTGCTGCCGCGAGGCAGAGGCGGCTGGCCGAACATTATTTCGCCATTTCAAGTGACGAATCCCCCGGACGTTCCGAAGAAGGTGACCGTTACGATGCCGGATGGCACAGTCACAAGCGGCGATCTGATTTCGATCTCCGATTTTGATGTCGTGCTTCGCGATGGATCGGGCGTTCGCCGCACCTTTGCGCGCAACGGCAACGTGCCTAAAGTGGTGGTTACCGATCCTCTGCAGGCCCACGTCGATTTAATGAAGACGCTCACGGACAAGGAAATGCACGATCTCACGGCCTATCTGGTGACCCTGAAATGAAGATGCGGACTTTTCTGGTGATTGCGTTTGCCTCTGCGGTTCCGTTGGCTTTGGTCGGCCAAGGACCACTCGACCCATCGCTATTGACCAAGCCAGCTACGGACGCGTGGCCCACGTATCACGGAGACTACACCGGCCGTCATTTCAGCCCGCTGAAACAGATCACCACGGCCAACGCGCACGAGCTCACGCTCGCCTGGATTTTCCGCACTACAAATTCCAGCGAAGGCGCAATCATCGGTGGTGAAACGCCAGCACCCGTGCCGGGCCGAGGTCCGGCTCCGGCTCGTGGAGGCAACACTGGGCCGCAAATCAAGGCGACGCCGCTCATGGTCGACGGAGTCCTCTATCTTACCGTTCCCAATCACACATGGGCCGTCGATGCCCGGACGGGCCAGCAGCTTTGGCATTACTTCTGGCAAGGGCGCGGAGTAATCGGCAATCGCGGCGTGGGCATGTACGGAAGTTGGATCTACTTCGAGACGGGTGACAACAGCGTCGTGTCACTCGACGCTGCGACGGGCAAAGAACGGTGGCGCCAGCGCCTTGCTCCCGAGGGCGCATCGAATTTTTCGACGTCCGCGCCGGTGGTGATCGGCAATCATGTGATTCTGGGTGCTGGCGGAGATTCCGGCAGAAACTCCGATTGGGTCGAGGCGGTCGATCCCGAAACGGGCGAGTTGCAATGGAAATGGGTTGTCACGCCCACCGCCGGCCAACCCGGCATTGATACTTGGCCCAGCCTGGAAGCGTCTGCGCTGGGCGCAGGCGGGCCGTGGCAGCCGCCCACTTACGATCCGGAACTGAATTTGATATACGTGACGACAGGAAATCCCACGCCTTCATACAATGGCCGCGTGCGCGAAGGCGCCAACCTTTATACGTGTAGCCTCGTGGCGATGAATCCCGATACCGGCAAGGTCGCGTGGTACTACCAGTTTTCACCGCACGATACCCACGACTGGGACGGCACGGAAACGCCGGTTCTGATCGACGGCACGATCGACGGAAAACCGCGAAAGCTCGTCGCACTGGCTGAGCGCAATGGGTACTACTTCGTCCTCGATCGCGCTACCGGCAAAAGCGTCGTCCTAAAGCAATTCGCCGCTAGTAACACGTACGAGGGCGTCGACAAGAATGGTGTCCTCATCCCGAATAAGGACAAGGAGCCTTCACCGGGCGGTTCGCTCGTCGCGCCCACGTCGGATGGCGCGACAAATTATCCTGCGCCATCATTCGATCCGCTAACGGGGCTTTTCTACGTCAACTCCACCTCGACGTATAGCATTTTTTATTTGCCGCCCGATCCTTCAGCGCCGTCCGGCTACGGACGCGGAGGCGAATGGCACACGGGCAACTTTGTCTCTTCGCTGAAGGCGTTGGATTACAGAACCGGCAAAGTGAAATGGGAACACGATTATCAGGAGGATGGTTTCTCTTCGGCGACTTATCCAGGTGTGCTTACGACGGCCTCAGGCGTGCTCTTCAGCGGCGACCCATCCGGCAACTTCATCGCGTTTGATGCGGCGACCGGCAAAATTCTGTGGCACTGCTCGCTCGGTGCGGCGCGGCAGTCGAACAATCCCATCACGTATACGCTGGATGGCCATCAGTACGTAGTCGTGGCCGGCGGCGACAGCCTGTACGCGTTTTATCTGCAGTAGCGGCGACTTCTAGCTCGAAAAGGCTCCTACGCCTCTGGAACAGGCGGACACCCGGGGAAGCTCGGGCGAGGCACATTGCCGATATATTGCAGGTCGTCGATTCCAATCTTGCTTGTGTAAAAGCCGTCGCAGGTCATCTTCCGCAAAAACGCAAAAAACGCCACGCCCTGGCTCAACGCGGGATCCTTTTTCGCGCTCGCACGATAGGCGATCAGGTCGAGCGTCTGCTTCCGTTGCTCCGGAGTGGCGTCCATGTAAGAACCGCCGTAATGCTCAGCGCAGTAATTATCGAGCCACATCAAGCCGCCACCCAGTCGCAACGCATATTCCTCGTTTTCGCTGCTGAGCAGGTCGATGAACTCCGGTGCGCCCGCCTCGACCGCGCCGCCGGAATGATCGTCCTTAGGGATAATTGAATCGCAGAGCGACACGAGCGTGGCATACTGCGCGCGCGAAAAGTACTTCGGCGTGTACTGGCCCGTCGGCGAAGCCGCCTTCTCCTGCTGCACGAGTGCGTGCGCGAACGCGGCTGCCTGGGCTGGAATCACCTGCAGCACAGTGCCGCCCGCGACTCCCGCTGCCAGAGTTCTCAAAATATCTCGTCTGCTGATCGCGCTCATGACAAATTCCCCTTTCTCGCTTCATCCAGCAGGTATTCGGACGCGCGCCACGAGAGCGCCATGATTGTCAGCGTCGGATTCTTATCCGGATTCGTTACCAGCGGCCCGCCATCGGTGACAAAAAGATTCTTCACGTCGTGCGCCTGGCAGTAGCCGTTGAGCACAGAGGTTTTCGGATCGGGCCCCATTCTCGTAGTTCCCACCTCATGAATGATGCTGCCACCGGTGTGAATTCCGTATGGCAGCTCGCCGTCAATCGCCGTCTTTGTCATGTACGTGCCGCCGGCGGCTTCCACGATTGCGCGGAACGTCTCCTGCATATCTCTAGCCTGCCGCAGCTCGTATTCCGACCACTTGAAATGGAAGCGCAGCACCGGAATGCCCCATCGATCGACGGTGTTCGGATCGATTTCACAGTAGCTGTTCGGATTCGCAACCATCTCGCCGCGTCCGGCAAAGCTGATCGTCGTGCCATAATTACGCCGCGCGCGCTGCTTCAGATCCAGGCCGTATCCTTCTTCCCGGTCGCAAAGCCCGTCAAACATTCCCACGCCCGGCATATTGCGGCCGCCGCCCAGTTCGATGTGATATCCGCGCGGGAAGTCGTTCTTCCGATCGAATTTCCACCATGGAACGTAAAGGTGCATACCGCCAACGCCATCATGATTATGCGGCTTCATCTTTTCGAGATACGGAATGTAGCCCGAGCCGTCGCTGCCGACCGAATCCATCAGATTACGGCCGACCTCACCGGAGGAGTTCGCCAAGCCATCAGGGAATAGCGACGATTTCGAATTGAGAAGCAAGCGCGCCGATTCGCACGCACTCGCCGCAACGACAACAGCGCGCGCATTGACGCGCTTTTCGGTGCGCGTGGCTTTGTCTACGTAGACCACGCCCTGCGCCTTGCCGTCCGCGCCGACCAGAATCTCGCGGGCCATCGCGCCATTGATCATGGTCAACTTGCCCGTTGCCATCGCCGGAGGAATCAGCACCTGACTCGAACTGAAATTCGACGCCTGTGTGCAACCGCGTCCGCATTGTCCGCAATAGTGGCACGGTAAGCGCCCGTTGACTGACTTCGTGATGATCGCCAAGCGCGAAGGAACGCAAAGGATATTCAGCTTGTCGCAACTTTTCTTGATGATCGTTTCGGTACAGCGGGGAACGGGAGGCGGCAGAAAAATTCCGTCGGGCGCGCTCGAAATGTTTTCGCGCGTACCGAAAACTCCGATGTACGATTCCGTTTTGCCATAGTAAGGCGAAAGATCTTCATAGGTGATCGGCCAGTCGGCGCCCAATCCGTCGCGCGTAAATGACTGGAAATCGACCGGCGCGAACCGCAGCGCGATTCGGCCCCAATGGTTTGTGCGTCCGCCTTCGATGCGCGATCGGAACCAGTTGAACGTGGAACCCGGCGCGTTCGTGTAGGGCTCGCCTTCGATTTTCCATGCACCATTGGGCGCAAGAAACTCGCCAAAGTTGGCACGCGCTCGGCCGCCCACGCCCTCGCCGCGATGCTCCAGGTCGTACGGCCACATCATCATCTTGAAATCTTTTTCAGGATTGAGCACCGGGCCCGCTTCGAGCAGCGCGACGTTCAGGCCGCCCTCGGTCAGGACCTTGGCAGCCATTCCCCCACCCGCACCCGATCCGATAATTACCGCGTCATAGGTCGTGGGTGAAGTTACGATTTGCGCCATTTTCAATCCCCTTGTATTCGATTAGCGCAGCAATCCGCGCAATTCCGGTGAGGAAACCGCGTGACGAAAGTTCATTTCGCACGCTCGGTAACGTACACGTCGGAATCGGCGTCATTATATGCCCGTTTGCAGGTCGCGGGGCAATCTGCTTTCAAACTTTTCTTAAGGGAATATCTGTATTGAGACTGACGCGCGCAAAAGCGCTAACTTGAGTTAGCCCCTCGCGACTCCCACTCGTTTTCCATGTTCCGGCCCGGCGCTCTCATAGCTTGTACGTGCGAAGCCTCCTTCGATTCACGGTGCTCGTGCTCGGCGCCCTCGCCATCGGCGAATTCGCTCTTACTGCCGCAGCGTCCCGCCATGACGATAAGAGCAGCGATCACAATATTTCAGCGCAAGAGCTTTTAAAAAAAGTCGTCCAGAACGAGCTGGCCGCCGATAAGAGCGACAATTCCCTCTGGAAATACACGAGCCTGATGCGTAAGTCCGGCGGGGATACAAGCGAGGAGATTGTCGAAACGCAGCACGGCATTCTCATCTTGAAGTTGGTTGAAAATGGCAGACGCCTCAACCAAGGCGAAGAGGAACAACAGAGAAAGCATATCCGCAGTCTGGTCGCGCATCCCGGTGAAGCGTTGAAGGCGCAGCAAGGCCAGTCGCAAGACGCTGACCAGGCTGAGCAGATGCTTCGCCTTCTGCTGCAGGCATTACTCGCAAAATATGGTCCTCGTCGGGGAGACCTGCAGGCGCTGGACTTCCGACCGAATCCCAATTCTCGGCCGTCGTCTCATGAGGCGGAAGTCTTTCAGGCGATGTCCGGCACGATATGGGTGGACGCGAACGAAGACCGGCTTCAGGAGATCGACGGCACGCTGAGCCACCGGGTCGATTTTGGCTGGGGCGGAATTCTGGGCCATCTGGATAAAGGCGGACGGTTCCATGTTGTGCAAAAAGAAGTAGTGCCGGGCCACTGGGAAATCGTCAGGCTGTTGGTCGATATGCGTGGCAAAGCCCTCTTTTTCAAGAGCATCAGCGTCCACCAGGACGAAACCCGCAGCGACTATAAACTCCTTCCTCCGCATACCACTCTTGCCGACGGCGCAAAACTTCTCGACAGCAGCTCGAGTTAGTCCGCGCAACTGCATTCGTTTCTGCCGCGTAGCAACGTCAGCCAGGCCCTGTGACGCAGGACACAGGCTGCGGCCTTCCCCTGTGCTTGAATCTCATTGTGGACGGAATGCACAGGTGAAATCGCATGATAAGCGCAAAAGTTCAGCTAACTCAGCCACTGAAAGACGAGCGCCAGTTCGTGGGAACGACTGGATCGAATCACCACATCATTTTGGACGACGCCGAGGGAGCAACCGGCCCCAAGCCGATCGAACTGGCAGCGCTCGCATTGGCGGGGTGCACGGCCTTTGATGTAATTACAATGCTCCGGCAAAAGCACCACCAGCGCGTCACGGGCTATCAAGTGAGTGTGGAAGCAGATCAAGCGGAGGCGCCACCGCAGGTGTTTAAGAAGGTCCGCATCCACCACGCGGTCACCGGACTAGAAATCGATCCGGAGGCTGTCGAAAAGGCCATCCGGCTCTCTGAAGATAAGTATTGCTCCGTCGGCGCCATGATCAAACAAACCGCCGAACTGGATACCACCTACGAAATCATCGAAGAGACCGTTCCCTGGCTCAAAGCCGAGGTCGTCGCAGCGCAGAGCTAACGAATTTCAAAATGCTGCCAACGAAAGCGTTCGAAAGGAGTCTGGAGTGGTGCCGGCGGAGAGAATCGAACTCTCGGCCTAGGGATTATGAGACCCTCGCTCTACCACTGAGCTACGCCGGCACGATCGCTTACAAGCCAAACAATTGATGCTACGGGTTCGCTCAGCGGAGTGTCAAGGCCGCGCCCGGGACTACTTTTTCGAGCCGGCCTTGAGAAAAGTGCCCATTTCCAGTTCGTTGAAGGCTTGCCGAAGCTGCTCCTGCGTGTTCATCACGATGGGACCGTACCAGGCGACTGGCTCTTCAAGCGGCTTCCCGGAAACGAGGAGAAACCGGATGCCGTCTTCACCCGCCTGAACTTCCACTTCGTCGCCGCGATCGAAGAGGATGAGCGAGCGATCGTCGGCATGCGAGGGAGGCGTTGTTTCAAGCCAGCCCACCGGCTCGGTGGGCACGGCGAGGGGATCCGAAGCGTTGCAGAACTTTCCGTTGCCCGCGAACACATAAGCGAACGCGTGCCGCACGACTTCCACGGGAAGCGATTTGCGGCGGCCCGGCGGAACGGAGACGTCGAGATAAATCGGGTCGGCCGCAACGCCTTCGACGGGACCTTTCTTCCCCCAGAATTTTCCGCAGACGATGCGCAC
Source organism: Candidatus Acidiferrales bacterium (assembly GCA_035275865.1). Classification (GTDB taxonomy): domain Bacteria; phylum Acidobacteriota; class Terriglobia; order Acidiferrales; family UBA7541; genus Palsa-295. Next base: position 14,872 of record DATEME010000227.1, read on the forward strand.
ATGTGTTCCGTCATCGTCGGTCACATCAGGAATTTCGCCCGACGTGACTTCCTGGTAGCGCGGCGCGGTCATCTTGAGCGACGAAGGTAGATTTCCCCAAAGCTGAAAGCCGTGCATGCGGCCGGCGTGATCGCCCTTGGGCATTTCCTGGTGAATGATGCCGCTGCCGGCCGTCATCCATTGCACATCGCCCGCGCCGATTGCGCCTTTATTGCCGAGGCTGTCGCCGTGCTCCACCGATCCGGCGAGCACGTAAGTGATCGTTTCGATCCCGCGGTGCGGGTGCCACGGAAAACCGGCCACATAATCCTCGGGCACATCGTTGCGGAAATCATCGAGAAGAAGAAACGGATCGAATTCCGTTGTGTTGCCGAAGCCGAACGCCCGCCGCAGATGCACCCCGGCGCCTTCGAGCGTCGGTTTCGAGCGGATCATACGCTTCACAGGCCGGATCGACATGGGAGGAAACCCCTAGCCGAAGTCTACGTCACTTCATTTTCCCCCGCAATCCTCGCCCCGCCGCCCCTGTGGTTGATTTTTGCCTTGCCTCTGTAGCGGCCGCCTTTTGGGCGGGTGCCTTTGCTTTTATGTTGTAGCGCTGCCATCTTGGCGGCGCTTTTGCAGTTGATGTGGCTTTGCCTTTATGTGGTAGCGCTGGCATCCTGCCGGCGCTTCTGCCGTTGCTGTGCCGTTGCCTTCGTAGCGGTGCCCTCGCCTTGTAGGGCGGCAGCTCTTGGTTTTTGCTAGCCTTTGTAGCGGCCACCGTTGCGCGCGAATTTTGCGCGCGTTCCTCGGTGGGCGGCTTTGTGCACCCGCACCGACCGTTTCCTCTCGATCCTTCGGAAAATCGGCCGATGATACAATTGAACGAGATCCTGAAATGCCCAGAACCAAACGCCGCCCTATCCGCGAACGATCGCGCACGAACCGCAAAACGCGCCGCCGTCCTTCGAGCAAACGCGTCGATGACGCACGACGTGATCGCCTGGCCCGCGCAGCCCACGCGCACTTTCTGAAGAGCGGCGCCATGATCCTCGACGTCTTCGGGAAACTGGACGATTAGCCTTCGTTCACGTCGCACAATACAGGCTAAGGTACGGGCAAGAGGCATGCTAAAATTCAGGCATGGCTTCCAGAACTATAAAAATTATAGCCACGAAGACCGTTGCCAAACCGACGAAGGTGAAGTTTAAAACCAAGTCCGGCAAAACCGTCTCCTTCAAGGCCCTCAGGACCGTCGAGCAGAAAAAGACCGTTCGCTTCCGCTCCAAGAAGAAATGAAGCAGATCTATCTCGATAGCAACATCCTCATTGCGTACTATTCCGTCGATTCAGCAGAGGAGCCCAAGCGACTAATGGTCGCGAGTGCCTTAGAAGTCTTTACGAAGCTCGCTGACATCCAGCTCTGTACATCGGTCTGGGCGCTAACAGAAGCGGTGAATATCCTGATATCTGCCAAGAACATGCCGGCTGGCGATGTCGCGAAAATCGAAAGCCAATTGCAGAGTGAAAGACGCCTGCACGGCCTGAAAATACAATTTCTTGAGGTCAGTCGGGACAAAAGCTACGACTTCGCTGAATTCTTTTATCACGTCCGGCAGGGCATCTTGAAGTATCACTCTAGCGTCGGCGATGTCATCCATAGCGTTATCATTAAGAACAACGGCATCGAAAGCATCCTCACCTTCGACGAGAAGGACGACTTCAAACAGATTCCTGGGCTGACAGTTTTGCACCCGAGAAATATCAAACTGCCTGCTTAGTTGCGCTGAGAGCCCCCGCTTCCGAAATACATTGGCAACGGGCCTGATCGGTCTCAAGAGCTGGAACATGATTTCCGTTCGGCCTAGCCGTCCTCGTTCCCAGCCTGCGCAACTCATTCGCCGCCGGTAGGGCGCTCGCGTATGTCCAAGAGAAGTTCGGCTACGAATTGAAAGGGCGGGCTCGCCTTACAAATGACGCTCTCATCGCCATGTCCGCCGCGCGAACGGGTACTACAATCGTCACACAAAACGAGCG
>DATEME010000228.1:0-1528 GCA_035275865.1 Candidatus Acidiferrales bacterium
GATACGAAGGTCCCGATGGTCGACGGCTGGTTCGTGCCGTGGATGCGGTAGAGCGTGTCGCCCAGATAAAGCGCGCGCGCCCCGAGGGGGTTGCCCTCGCCACCGGCCATAAAGCGCGGCAGATAGGGTTGGCGTTCGATCATTTGTTCGGGTGGATTCCAATCGGGCCATTCCGCCAGCCTGGAAATGCTTTCACTGCCAGACCAAGTGAAGCCTTCGCGGCCGACCCCAATGCCGTAACGCAGAGCCTTGCCGTTGCCGAGCACGAGATAGAGATAGGTGTTAGGCGTGTCGATGACGATCGTGCCGGCCGGTTGCTTGGTGTAGTAATCGATCAGGGTGCGACGGAACTGCGGCGGCAATTCCTTCCTCGGGCCGGTTTCGGGCCGCACCTCGGGCGGCAGCGCCGCGATGGTTCGCGGATCGTCGCGCATCAATCCGGGCGCCAAGGGATCGACTTGACCAGGACCGGCTGCGCCGGTGTGGGATCTGCCGCCAGCCGGCAAATCGTAATCATCGTCGGCCTCAACTGGCGGAAGCGGCGGATATCCCGCAAGTGGATAATCCCGAGGCCGCGGGTATGCTTGCGGGGGGTAGTACTGCGCAAAGCTCTCGCGCGCCACCGCTCCAAGGCCAATCAGAAAACTCGCGATGACAACTGCCGTGCGGAAAGCCATCCTCTACCTCCACACACAAGCATTGGTGTGCAACGTGGCGCATTCAAGGACGCGGCGGTCAAATCCTTGACTTCGCTCAGCGTCGGTTGCTGGCTACCCTTAGCGCCGCTTGGAAGTGGCGATCACAATCTCTAACAATCGATTAACTGGATGTCATTCCTCGATCGCTGCTGTTCCTGCCACCACCGCTGTCTGCGCGCTCTCAGCTTCGACTACTGCGCGATAGCCCTTTGCATCATCCGCAAAGCCGGCTTGTGACGCGAGATAGCGCTCATAAATTCCGCTGAATCCCAACGCTTTGGTTTCCTGTTCGTATCCGTCCCAGAGACCGATCAGCACAAGAAGCAAAAATCCGGCGAGCGCAAAGGCGGTCAAGCTAACCAGAATGCGACCAATCATTCGTGCATCCTCCCGTTACCCTTCTCCCCACCAATCACGCTTCGAAAAGTCCGCGCGTGAAAAAGATCTTCAGCCCTCGTCGACATATGTCACTGGCCGACTGCGCATGCCTACTCCTCTTCGCGGCCTTGTTGCTGCTCGGCGGCCTCCACGGCGCGCGCTAAACGTGGCTATAACTGCGGATTACTGGGAGCAGGCCCGCCTATGCGGCTTGCAGAGTCGGCAGTGTGATTGAGCTGTGGCGCGACACCCGAGCTGGCGCCTCTTCGGGCAAATAGCCAGTCGATTTGACAAGTAGGTCCTCTTTTACAACACGTTCGTATTCTTCAAGAGGACTTTTAATCCGGTACATGTGATCGTCGTCTCGATCGGGCATCACGGCTACGATCCTGTAATCGCCATGACTCTCCGAGCGAAGAAGCAAATCCGGAATCCAGGTCACCACTTCACCA
>DATEME010000229.1:0-9513 GCA_035275865.1 Candidatus Acidiferrales bacterium
TCGTTCCCGCGGGAGCGATGCAAATTTCGGATTTCAAGGATCTGCTCAAGCCGAGCGTCAAGATCGTGGCGATCGGGGAGCCTAAAACGGTTCCCGCAGGAAAATATGCGCAGGAAGTCCTTACGCACTTCGGTCTCTACAAATCGCTTGGACCGAGACTCGTGTTTGCGAAGGACGTCAGGCAGGTTCTCACGTACGTGGCGTCAGGCAACGCCGATGCCGGGATCGTCTATGCGACCGACGCAAAGATCACGAATCAGGTGAAGGTGACCGCGACTGCGCCCGAAGATTCCCACGCGCCCATTGTTTATCCGGTTGCCATCCTGAAAGACACGAAGAACTCCGAAGCAGCGAAAGCCTTTGTCGACTTCCTTAGCTCGCCGGCTGCGCGATCCATTTTCGAAAAATTCGGTTTCTCGCCGGCGGAGTAGTATGTGAGATTTGCGCCTCAACACATTCTGTGTTGCTGTACTATTTCCCTACGGAATAAATAGAAATGCAGGACCTGGCTTATGGCAGCAGCTTCTCCGACCGCAATTAAGGCTCCTCTAAGAAGTCCTCCCGGCCCTAAAGGCCACTTCCTTCTTGGCAATCTTGCCGCCGTTTCGCGCGACTGGTTGGGGTTCTATTCGCGTTGCGCCAAGCATTACGGCGACGTTGTCCAACTTCGTTATCTTCACGTTCCCATTTGCCTGCTGATGCATCCTCGCGATATCGAATACGTCCTGGTCACCAATCCTGGCAACTTCACCAAGTCCGCGGACTATCGCGCTCTTGCACGTGTCCTCGGCAATGGCTTGCTGACCAACGAAGGGAAATCCTGGCAGAGCCAACGAGCTTTGATCCAGCCGGCCTTCCGCCGCGAGAACATCCTGTCCTACGCGCCGCTTATGACTCGCGCTGCCGCCCGCCTCCTCGCCTCCTGGACCGTCAATGAATCGCGCAATGTGCACGAGGACATGATGGCTGTAACCCTCGATATCGTCGCGCAGTGCCTGTTTGGAACGGAAGTCACCGGCGTCGCCGAACGCGTCGGCAAAGCCGCGCAAATTCTAACCGACAGGTTCATCGCGGACGCGGGCCTGGCGCTCCTTCTGCCCTTTGACCTTCCGGATTTTCTGGCGCCGGCGCGGCGGCACGCCATCAGCGAGCTGAACAAAATTATTAACTCCATCATCCGCGAGCGCCGCGCCTCGAAGCAGCCGCGAGGGGATTTACTCGGCACGCTTCTCGAGGTGCGTGATTCCGAGGGCCGCGCCATGAGTGACGCTCAATTGCGCGATGAGGTGATGACGCTGTTTCTCGCCGGCCACGAAACTACTGCGCTCGCCCTCTCTTGGACGTGCTTTCTGCTCGCAAATAACCCTGAGGTGGAAGCTAAGCTCGTTGAGGAACTTCGCGCTGTGCTCGGTGAGCGTGAGCCTACGGTCGAGGACCTTCCGCGACTGCGCTACACCGAAATGATTCTCAAGGAGTCGATGCGGCTCTATCCTGCCGTTTGGGGCGTTGGACGCCGCGCCATAGCCGACTGCGAAATTGGCGGCTACCGGGTGGCTGCCGGCACGAACATTTTTATCTTTCAAGCCCTAACGCAGCGCGACCCGCGTTTTTTCTCGAATCCCGATGAGTTTGATCCGGAGCGCTGGCGCGAAGACCCAGTCCGCTCGGGGAAAATCCCCCGATTCGCCTATTTCCCATTTGGCGGTGGCCCAAGGGTATGCGTCGGCGCATCGTTCGCCATGCTGGAGGCCACGCTGCTGCTTGCGATGATCCAGCAGAAGTTTCATCTCGATCTCGTGCCTGGCCATCCCGTCGAACCGCTCCCTTCCGTCACGTTGAGGCCTAAGCACGGCATTCGGGTAACCGTGCATCGACGCGCCTTCTCCACCTAAGGCGCTTTCACCGCCCAGATCGGACGGCGCGTGGATCCAATTGCCGATGGCCGAAGTACACGATGGGCCCACTGCCTTCAAAGAGACCTCTCACGAAAGCGGCTGCAAGCACGCGCCATCAGCCGCGCGTCCGATCGCGAGAAACGCCGTATTTTCTGAAAAGGCGGAACGGCCGCAGCACCACATAGAGCGGCGTCAACGCGCGCGGCAGCGGCACCATATTCCAATCTTCCTCGGCGGGAGCCGTTGCGAGACGCAAACCGTACCTCCACGAACCCAGCGCACCTTGAACCATCTGCCTCCGGTAATGAAAGGATTGCGCGGCGCTGCGGACAGAGACTTCCTTCGCGAGTAACCTTCTTTGAATCTGGCTCGCGAGCTCGAGAGCGGTGGCATCTGCGTCTACCCCGCCGCGAACCTCGTCGCTCAACGGTGCGTCGAGCACTCGCGAGGCAAGAGCGAGCCCAAGGTTCACCATTCGCGTCGCCCTCAATTCTTCCGCGCGCGCGAACACAAGCGTCCAATCCAAATTTCTCGCCCTCTGGGTGAATTCCGCAACATCCGCGATCCACGAAATCCTTTCCCAAAAGTCCTTTGAGCCGTGAATGCAGAGCAACACAAGCGTATCTTCCGGCCCAAAAGTGGCGACCGCATGCCCGCCGATCGTCACTTTCTCCGCGCGCTTGCTCATTTGTTCGAGACTCGGCGCGACGGGAAAATGACGGAGGGTCGATTCCGTGTGCAGTTCCACGATGATGCGCCGGTCCCGGTCGTAATAGTTGTATTCGCCCGGCACGATTGCCGATTGGTCGAAAATCCAGGGATAGCGCGGGCTGTACTTCAGCGCGAGCAACACGTCGTTCGCCCGAGCCATGTCGCGCTGCGGAACAATAATGTCCAAGTCTTCGAACTCGCGCATCGCCAGGTCGCCATAAGCCTGCACTGCGATTACCGGGCCTTTATAAGGCAGGGCGAGAACGTTTTCGGCTCGTAATGCATCGACCACGCGGATCAGCTCAGCTGCGAGTTGCAAGGAGCGAATTCCCGCAGCGCGGGCGGCAGCCTTCAGCTTGGCGAATTGCTCGGAAGAGAATGAATCGGGGGCGACGGCCGGAAGATTCAAAGCCAGTAGCGGGAGAACGGAATTTTCGGCAGCCGCGCGCAACAGATAGTCCCAATCGACGGGGCGTGAGGTAATTTCGCCGATTTGCTGCGCCGCCGCCGCAGTCATCCGCGTGCGGGCGCACGCGATCAGCAGCCGCTTCTCAGGCACAGCTTCATTTGTGGCGGCGGGCATCCGGTCTGTGCCGATTTTACGACAGATGCCTCAACCCGGGCGCCTATTGTTGTTAACGCGATTAGTCCCAGCTTAAGAGCACAAACGCGCCATTTTGGGATCGTTTAGGCGATTTTATGACGCCATTTTGCGCTTTTTGCGTCAGAGCGCCTGTCGCTGTTGCTGCAGATACCGTGCGCGCATCACCGTCCTCAGGACACCGTTTTAAGCCGCCAAGGGACGAAGCACCGGACCAGCAGCGTTCACTTTGCGTCCAATTTTCAGCAGTTTAGAACGCAGGTTATCCGGGTCCAAACCGGCATTCGCGCAGACGGCGTGAAAGTCCTTCGAATCGTCAAACAGAAATTGCTGCGCGAGACGACGGTTGCGCAGCGTACCGTTTCTCCACTCCTCGACTGCCTGTACCACAACGGCCAACCACAATCTGCGTTCGCTGGCGGGATCCGTTGCTCTGACCTTCGCCGAATCCTGCTGATTCTCTGCGGTCCCCTGTGTTGCAACTTGCATGCCGCGCCCCCTAGCTGGATTTCGCAAGAGCTTTCACTCGAGCTTCGCTCTAGGAGGAAGCACGAACTGCGCCAAAAAGGCCCGACGCGGAAACCAGTGGGCCGATTGATGGAAAATACTAAGAACGCGAGGGTTAGCTCCAATCAGGTGGCACCAGAAAACGTTTCAAAGGAAAAAGGTACTAGGAAGGATTGCTCCAAATCGCGCAACTGTTCCTTAGTGGCGCATTACGCACAGCTTAGTTGGCGAGGATCTCTTTCAACTTCGAGGCAAGCGTAGACATTCCGAACGGCTTTTGAAGGAGTTCCGCACCCTTTTGCAGGACGCCGTTGCGGAACGCAGACTGGTCAGTATAGCCCGACATATAAAGCACTTTTATCCCCGGCCTCAATTTGGCCATTTGCTCGCTCAGTTCGCGGCCGCTCAAGCCCGGCATCACGACGTCCGTGATCAGCGCATGGATCGGACCCTGATGCGCGCGAGCCAGTTCAAGTGCGGAATATCCATCAGTCGCTTCGACAACCGTATAGCCGCTCGTTTCGAGGTATTCGCGAGTCAATTCGCGCACGCCCTTTTCGTCTTCGACCAGCAGGACCACCTCGGAGCCCCGCGCCAACGCGCACAGATTTTCGTCGGCATCGGCGCCGGAGCGGACCTCTTCTTCGTCAATGCGCGGCAGATAAATCTTGAATGTAGTCCCGATTCCCGGCTCGCTATAGACCCAAATATAGCCGCCGCTTTGTTTCACGATGCCGTAAACGGTCGCAAGGCCAAGCCCCGTGCCTTTGCCCTTCTCTTTTGTCGTGAAGAACGGCTCAAAAATATGCGCCCGAGTCTCTTCGTTCATGCCGCAACCGTTGTCGGTAACGGCGAGCATGACGTACTTGCCCGGCGCAACAACGCTCGGCTGCTGAGGGACGTCCGATCCAATTTCGACGTTCTGGGCTTCAATCGTGAGGCGCCCGCCATTGGGCATCGCGTCTCGCGCGTTGATCGCCAGGTTCATCACAACCTGCTCGATCTGGCTGCGGTCTGCCTTCACATGGCCCAGCGATGGGGCTGTGACGGCTTCGAGCACAATATCCTCACCGATCAGGCGGCGCAGGATCGTCTCCATATCCGCGATCACGGTCTGAATGTTGAGAATTTTGGGGGCGAGCATCTGCTTACGGCTGAAGGCGAGAAGCTGCCTGGTAAGCGACGTGGCGCGCTGCGAAGCCGTCTGTATCTGCTCGACGTTCTTGCGAAGCGGATCGCTGGCGTGTAGCCGTTCGATGAGCAAATCGCCGTATCCTTGAATGACCATCAGCAGGTTGTTGAAATCGTGTGCGATGCCGCCAGCCAGTCGTCCCACGGCCTCCATTTTTTGCGCCTGCCGAAACTGCTCTTCGAGTTGCTTGCGATCCGTCACGTCGAGCGCCATGCAGATCGCGCCCTGAATCTCGCCTTGTGGGCCGCGAAGAGGCTCAGCATGGCACGCGTACGAACCGCCTTTCCACTCCAGGTGAAACGTGACTGGCTCGCCCGCTAACGCGCGACGGTGGGCGGCGACAGCCGGATAAGTGCCGTCTGCCGTCTGAAGATAGTCTGCCAGTTTGACGCCGACCAATTCGTTCGGCTTGAGAGCCAGCCGCGCAAGACCCGCGCCTAGTGCCGACGTGAAACGCATGTCCTTGTCGACTGTCCAAAGAACGGCAGGCAGTTGCTCCACTAGCAGGCGGAGGCGGGTGTCGCTTGAATGCAGGCGTTGCTCAGACCGCGTCCGCTCGATTGCCAACGCGATTTGCCCGCCGATCGAATCGAGAAATTCGAGATCGCGTTCGCTGTACGCATTCTCGGCTTTGTAATCCTGGACCACTAAGACGCCGATCGTCGCGCACGGCGTCTTCAGGGGCACGCCCAGCCAGGAGCGGCTGGGTGTGCCGATCAATTTCACCTCACCCTGATTCACCAGTTCCTTCAGCGTTTGCGGCGAGATCAACGCCGGTTTGCCCGTGCGGAAGATGTAATCCATGCAGCTTCGACCGGCTGGTTCCGGTTCGAAGGCAGAATCGAACTGGTCCACAAAAAACGGAAATTCAAACAAGGCTGTTGCTTCGTTAAAGAGGGCAACGAAGCAATTTTCCGCGGAAACAACTTCTTTTAGTGCGCTGTGGATCAGTTTTAGCAGCTCATCCAAATCACCTGTCGCGGTCATTGCGCGAAGGATCTCGGTAGTCACGCGGCGCTCGAGGTCCGAGCGCTTGCGTTCGGTAATATCCTGCACAGCGCCGTCATAGCTGACGATGCGGCCCTGATTGTCGCGAATGGCCCAAGCCTTCTCGCGGAGCCATATCTTACGGCCGTAGCGGTCACGGACCTGATATTCGAAGGATTCAACGCGGCCTTTTTCTTCCATCAGCTGCTTGAATTCTTCGCGTTTCCGCGGATCGACGTAGACCGTGGCTCCGATATCCGAAACGGCGTTCATCAACTCCTGGGCGTTTGCGTAACCGTACATTCGCGCAAGCGTATGATTCACACGAAGATAGCGGCCGTCAGGCGTTGTCTGAAACATGCCCTCGAAAGCGTGATCGAAGAGCTGGCGGAAGCGGAGGTCGGCTGCGACGTCAGGTAACGATTTTGCTGGATTCATTCTGGGCGGCTGAAGCTGAATTTCGCCGCGGTGCCCCGTTGACGTTACCGGGCACGGCTTTTCTTTGCGCTTGGGACGAAGCGTTACAATCCGACTCGACATAAGTCCTAGGACGACAAGAGTTTCGACAGAGCGAACTCGACCCCGATCAAGAGAGCAACCCCAAGAACATGCTAGCGTACCAGTGACGACGTACCTCAATGGTACGTTCGTACTAAAAGACGGGCGATTGACACCAAATCGATAGCCGAATTTTCTCTCATCGTCGAGTGGTACTCGCCGGATTGCCGCTGTAATATGTTTGCCAGGCGCAAGATTCGCGAGCGCGACGGATATGAGTGAGACCGGCAAGCGCGTAGAACAGGCAGAGATCGTCGATCCGTTTGAAGTCGAGCTGAGCCTCCTCTCTAAAGGAAGGCATACCGACCCTTACCAGGTCCTCGGGCCGCATTGGGTGGAACATGAGGGGCGTCCGGCGCTTGCTATCCGCGCCTTTTTGCCGCGCGCAGCCAAGGTGACGGTGCTGTGGGGCACAGAACCTCACCAGGCGGCAAAGATTCACCCTGGCGGCACATTTCAGGCGATTCTTCCGCTGGAAGCGACGCGCCAGGGCTCCGGGAGCGACGTCCGGCCGAACTCTTACCGCCTCCGCTGGATCAGCGGCGACGGCTATGAGACTGAGACCTACGATCCCTACGCCTTTCCCGCCCTGCTGACCGATTACGATCTGCACCTTTCCGGCGAAGGCACGCATTATCAGCAGTATGAGAAGTTTGGGGCGCACATTCGCGAGGTAGATGGCGTGCGCGGCGTTGATTTCGCTGTGTGGGCGCCAAATGCCCAGCGCGTGAGCATCGTCGGAGATTTTGATTCATGGGATGGCCGCGTCCATTGCATGCGCAACAGGGGTTCGACCGGCATTTGGGAGATGTTCATGCCGGGGCTGGATCAAGGCCAAGTCTATAAGTACGAAATACTTTCGAGGATCGGCGACCACCTCGCGTTGAAGTCCGATCCTTACGGATTCTCCGCCGAGATGCGTCCGAAGAGTGCTTCGGTAGTTTGGGACATCGAGCGGTACCAGTGGCGGGACAACGATTGGATGTACAAGCGAGCGTCGCGCGATTGGCTGCACGCGCCGATGTCCATCTACGAAATTCATGCCGGTTCGTGGCGCCGCAAAGCGAGCGATGACTATCGCTGGCTCACGTATCACGAGCTCGCCGATGAGCTCATTCCGTACTTAAAACAATTGGGTTATACGCACGTCGAGCTGATGCCGATCATGGAACATCCCTTCGACGGTTCGTGGGGATACCAGACGGTCGGCTATTTCGCCGTGACGAGCCGGTTCGGCACGCCGACGGACTTCATGTATTTCGTTGATCGCTGCCATCAAGAAGGAATCGGCGTCATCCTCGATTGGACACCCGCGCACTTTCCGCGCGATGCGCACGGGCTGGCATTTTTCGACGGAACGCACCTCTATGAGCACGAGGATCCGCGCAAGGGCGCGCATCCGGATTGGGGAACGCTCGTTTTCAATTACAGCCGAACGGAAGTGCAGAACTTCCTGATATCAAATGCCCTCTTCTGGATCGGCAAGTACCACGTCGATGGACTGCGAGTAGATGCCGTCGCTTCCATGCTTTACCTGGATTACTCGCGCAAGGCCGGCGAGTGGATTCCGAACATGTTTGGCGGGCGCGAAAATCTCGATGCAATCAACCTGATGAAGCGGCTCAACGAGGTCTTGCATGCGCAGCACCCGGGCGCGCTGATGATTGCGGAAGAGTCGACATCTTGGCCGATGGTTTCGCGGCCGACCTATCTTGGCGGACTTGGCTACGATTTGAAGTGGAATATGGGTTGGATGAATGACACGCTGCGCTACTTCGCGCTCGATCCGATCCACCGGCAATACCATCATGGAGAGCTCACGTTTTCAATGCTTTACGCGTTCCATGAGAATTTCGTTTTGCCGCTATCGCATGACGAAGTCGTGCACGGTAAGCGGGCGCTGCTTGAAAAAATGCCGGGCGATGACTGGCAGAAGTTTGCGAACCTGCGGCTGCTCTTCGGATATATGTACGCGCATCCCGGAAAGAAGCTACTTTTCATGGGCGGCGAACTGGCGCAACGGTATGAATTCTGGGACGGCGGGCAAGTCCAATGGGAGCTTGAAGATTCGCCCTGGCATAAGGGCGTGCAGAATCTGATCGGCGCTCTGAATCGCCTGCACACGGGCGAGCGCGCCATGCACGAGGTCGATTTCGAGTGGGCGGGATTTGAATGGCTGGAGACGCACGATTCGGCGAATAGCGTTCTTGCGTTTATGCGCAGAGCATTGAATCCAGAGGACTTCATCGTCGTCGTGTGCAACTTCACGCCTGTGGCGCGCGAGAATTACCGCGTGGGCGTGCCGAAGCCCGGCTACTACCGCGAGATTATGAATACCGATTCACACCACTACGCCGGGACGGATTTCGGCAATTCCGGAGGCGTGCAGGCCGAGCCGATTCCCTGGAGCGAGCGGCCCTACTCTCTCAAGCTGCGACTGCCGCCATTGGCAGCGGTTTACTTCAAGCTTTAGCGAGGACGAAACTCTCGCGATAACCGGCTTGCTACAACGCCGGTGCACATAGCCTGACCGGCGGTGATGCTCCAAGGGCGCAGCGAGCATGCGCCCCTACGATCCAAATTGCGATTTATCGGCGCTGTGAAGGCTTCGCCTTCCAAGCATTTCGCGGGTGCATTTTCTGCTGGAACGACATGGTCAACTTTGCGCGTTAAGTGTGCTTATGCGGCGCAGTTTTGGCGTAAATGACGCCGTAAAATCGGGGTTTCGGTTCGGTGGGTTCACTTCCCCTCCGTTTACCCCGGCGGATTACTGTTCGCCTCGTACGTCCTGCGTCCGCAACCAATAACTGGCCAGAATAGGCGTGAGGAAAAGGATCGCGAGTGGCGAAGTAAGCATACCGCCCACGACAACTCGTGCCAATGGCTGTTGCGCCTGAACGCCGACGCCGGTGGAGACCGCAGCCGGCAGCAAGCCAAGCCCCGCAGCCGCGCATGCCATCAGTACCGGACGCATTTCGGCGAGTGCGCCATGCTCGATCGAAGCGAGGATGTCGTGCGTGCCATGTTCTTGCCGACGAATCCCTGATACGAATACCACTCCA
>DATEME010000230.1:0-4952 GCA_035275865.1 Candidatus Acidiferrales bacterium
CAAATCCCTCTGGTCCGAATAACCCTGACCAGGAAAACAATCCCAACGGAACAAACAATCCGGCGAATCCGAACAATCCAAATAATCCCTATAATTCGCCCACGCCAGAACAACCAAACAACAGCAACAATCCAAACGGCGGACCCAACCAGCCGAATAACCCAAACCCGCCATACAATAACCCGGGAAATCCGGAGAGCCCCAACAATCCAGCCGCACCGAACAACCCGAGTAATCCAGAATCGCCGAACCCGAGTAGTCCGGAGACGCCGAACCCGACGCCAAACCCGAGCACACCGTCAATTCCGGGTGGCACGGGAGCAAATCCTGGTAGCACGACCCCTGATACCGGAGGAGCGGGTGGCACAGGCGGCGGTCCAAGCGGAACTGGCGCGGGTGGCGGTGTCAGCACTGGCGGTGCAGGTGCAGCAGGTGGTGCAAATGGCGGAGCTTACTGAGTAAGCTAACCGTTTCCATCAGTTTCACGCAGGAAAAGCGGCTCGGAACCGAGAGTTCCGGGCCGCTTTTCTTTTCGCGTGGGAGCATCGATGTGCCGCATCGGGATGTACCCTTCGTCGTGAAACAAACCGCTGGCACGGCGCGTAATATCTCCGAGCCCGCAGAGTTCGGTGCGGTCCAAGAACCAGGAGGCACGCGGGAATGTGCTTTGAGATTCGGCCTTTGAACGTATAATCGGCCACATTTGAGTTGTTCTCTTTTCACACAACACTGCTTCGGGAGGCGAAATGTTGAGAAAGGCTATGGTGGGGCTGTTTGCATTGGCAGCGTTCGCAAGCGTTTGCGCGGCGCAGGATCCTCCGAATTTTGCGGGTACCTGGAAACTCAACGTCTCAAAGAGCAATCCGGGCGACTACGGCCCCTCGGCACGTACGGAAGTGATTACCCAGGACGGATCAAAGTTCACAGACAAAGTGACGTCAACGACCCAAATGGGCGAAAACGACTACACGCTGACATTTACGGCAGATGGAAAGAAGGTGACCGTGCCGCCCGATTCGCCCGAAGCCAATATGGGCAACCTGACGCTCAAGGATATTACAGCCACGTTGGATGGCGGTTCGCTCGTGCTCGCTGAGGACTTGAGTTATCAGGGACAAGTGGACATCGCGGCGCAATTAACGTATTCACTTTCGCCCGACGGGAAGACGCTCACGATCGCGGACCACGCGAGCACGTCGATGGGCGATTTCGATACGTCGCTCGTTTTTGACAAGCAGTAGATCTGGGCCGATATAAATTAATGCGGCTAGGGCGACGAGCTGCCCGCCTTCGTCGAGTGAATTTCTTGCGCTTCTTTCCGCACGGCGCAAAAGAAATTTGCCGCGTCGTTCGCATCGCCGCTGCCTTTGTACTGCGCTGTCTGCGGATACGGGCAGAGCGGATGCGTCATTTCGACGCCCGCTGCAGGATTATTCTCCACGTATTTCGTGGCGATGATTTTCTCAGGGGCCTCGTCGTGCTCGCGCCAAGCTTCGAGTGCGGTGAGCATATCGAAATTCGTCGCGCCTTCACCTCCGCCGCAGTGGCCCATGCCAGGCACCATGAACAGGCGATAGTCATCGTCGACTTTCGAGACACCTCCCAATTTCGCGACGACGCTCTCGTAATAATTGATGCTGTTGCCGGGCGCGATCAGCGAATCGGCCCAGCCGTGATACTGGATGAGTTTTCCTCCACGCGCAAAGAAGGCCTTCAAATTCGGATTGATCGTATTGAGAATGCCGTCGTCCACTTTGTCAGCCAGGGCAACGTCCTTGTCGAAGTCGAACGTGTGCCAATCCCAATTGGGATTCTTGAAGGTCTCGTATTTGAAAAGATCCGTGGCTACGCTCGGTGGATTCGGGCCTGCGAAGAACGTCCAGCCGAGTTCGCTTCCGGGCTCGAATGGCGGATAGATGATCGCCTTCGTGCGCGGGTTCGTCGCAGGCTCGTAAAGTTTTTGTGCGGTTTGCACCTGCGCGGCAGTGAGACAGTTGTTTGCGTCTTCGCCCTTACAGAGGAGCGTTTGGGGATCGAAATGGCAGCCGCGAGGATGCTCGATGACGCCGTCTTTCACGCCGTCGAGCTTGTCGCACTCGACGAGCACGGCCTGGTGAATCATGGCAAATTTCGACGCGGGGATGGCGCTTTCGGGAGTCGCGTTCATTGCGGCGGGCGCCCAAAGCGTCCATGCTTCGAGGTGCGTCATGTAATTCGCAGGCGCGCCGGCTATGATGCCGTCATAGTCATTTGGAAACTGTTGCGCCTCACGCAAACCCTGGCGGCCTCCGGTCGAGCAGGCGTTCCAATAAGAGAGCGTCGGGCCGCGGCCATAGTATGCGGAGATGATGGCTTTGGCTTCGAGCGTCATCAGGTGAACGGCGCGGTAACCGAAGTCGATGAGTTTTTCGGGATGGCCGAGCGCGAAGCTGCCGCTGCCTCCGTCATGGCCAGTGTTTGTGCCAGCCGTAGCGTAGCCGCGATCGAGCGCCTGGCCCATTGCGAGATTGCCAATTGCGCCGGACCAGCCGCCGTTGCCTGTAGATTGCAATTTACCGTTCCAGTCCGACGCAGGCATCCAGACTTCGATTTCGATGTCGGAATCCGTGGTCGGCTTTATTTCAGCGGCCACGCGACAAAACGCGGGGAGCTTGGCATAAAGGACTGCTGCGGGATTTCCGCGCCCACCGCCGCGTCCTCCACGGCCCGCAGCGGCATCGCTCGCACCGCGACCTCCTTCCGGCGCGCGGCCTGCGGGACCGTTGCCAGGCAAAGCGCCTGCTGCATTCGGGCCGAAGTTTGGAGCCGGTGGTGTGAAATCGCCCGCCGAGACCCTCTGCGCGAGAGTGACCGTCGTATCCGGCAATCGCAGCGAGGAAAGGTCTTCGCATGGCCGCTGCGCAGAAGCCGGCACGGAAAGCGCGGTGGAGAGAAATCCGAGACTGAGGAGTGTAGTCAAGTGGCTGCTGCGGAACATAAGACCTCCGGGCTTCATCGATTGTGGGCGGGAGTATATCTCGCGGTCCGTCGATTCCACAAATGCTGAGCGGTACCGCTGGTAAGATCGACTTTCGTGCTTGCGATATGAAAAGCTATTCGGAGGATGTCGTGGCCAAACGTGCGCAAAAGCGTCGCAGGAAGATCGCGCAAAAGAACCGCAATGGCGCAGCTCGCAAGGCTGTTAAGCGGGCGTCGCGCGCAGAGATTCGCGTGAATGCGCGCGACCGCGCGGCGGGCAAGTGGTTTGCGAAGCTTGTGGCGCTGCAGGAGCGACTCTGCGCGGCTGACGGCTGCCCGTGGGATCGCGAGCAAACGCACGCGTCGTTGCGAAAATATCTGATAGAAGAGACATATGAAGTGCTCGATGCGATGGAGTCCGGCGACAACGAGGACTTTGCATCGGAGCTGGGCGACTTGATGTTGCAGATTGTGTTTCACTCCGTGCTGGCGGAAGCAGTGGGAAATTTTACGATTTCGGACGTAATCGAGGCGATCTTTACGAAGATGGTGCGGCGGCATCCGCACGTTTTTGGCGATGGGACCGCGGCAACCTCCAGCGCGGTATTGAAAAAGTGGGAGGAACTGAAAGCAAAGGAGCGGGCAGAGAAACGCGGGGCGGCGGAGAAAGAAGAAACGGCAGAATCCGTGCTTGCGGGCGTGCCACGGTCCTTGCCGGCGGTGCTCGAGGCCTATCAACTGACTCGGCGAGCTTCGCACATCGGTTTTGACTGGGACAATCTCCAGGGAATCTTCGACAAAATCGACGAGGAGAAGCGTGAACTGACGGAATTTGCGAGCGTGACTACACAGAATGCTGTCGCAATATCGGATGTGGGCACGAAGGGAATAGGCAATTCGGCGCGCAAGGAAGAAGAGGTTGGCGATCTGCTTTTTGCCGCAGTTAATGTGGCGCGATTTCTTGGCGTGGATCCGGAAATCGCCCTCAAGAAAGCGAATCGCAAATTCAAAGAGCGGTTTCAATGGATGGAGGGCGCAGCGATGCGCGAACGTCGGCGCCTCGCAGACATCCCTCGCGAACGCATGGAAGAGCTTTGGAACGAGGCGAAAAAGTCCGCAAAGAGTGTTGCAGTTGGATCGCGGTAGGTTGCACGCCAAACAGAATGAAAGGCAGAATACACGACATCCTTGGGAAGCAAAGCGACGGCTTTGTAGGTTATTGCGCTCGCACGGAATCGGAGGACGATTTATCCGCAACGGCGGGATCGGCGGACATGCTTGCGCGTTCGCGCGAGCCACTGTCGTTGGCTTTTTCCACGAAATAGTTGCGCTCCGAGAGCGTGCGGTACATGCGGCCGCCGATCTCGGAAGCGTGCGGGCCGCTGATAATGCGTGCGCCGCCGTGAAGTAGTACGACGATTACGATTTTGGGATGAGCCTGATTCGCGTATGACACGAACCACCCGAGGCGGCCGCCCAGACGCTCGTCATTGCACGTACCGGTCTTGGCGAGCGCTTGCTCTCCATAGGGATCGAAGCTTCGCTGGGCAGTGCCGTAGAGCACCGCGGCCAGCATGCCCTGCTGGATTTCTGGTACGATCGCCGCGATGTCAAATTGCTGGCGAACGCGCGGCGCGAAATTCTTCAATTCGTCTTCGGACTGCGGATACTGGAGGTAATACTGAGTGCCGCCGTTGGCTAGAGTGGAAACGAGCGAGGCAAGCTGGAATGGCGTAATGCGAATTCCCTCGCCGAAACTGGACATTCGCGCAACGCCGCCGAAAAGCGGAGGTGAGGGCGGCAGCGAGCCCGGTTGTTCCAGCGGGAGGTTGTAACCGACCTTTTGTCCGAGGCCGAACATCGCGTCGTATTGGATCACACGCTGAAAACCAAGGCGCGCGCCGACTTCCTCGAAAAATTTGTTATTCGAATGCGCTAGTGCCTCCGTTAGATCCATGTAACGGCGCGGCGCAATGGGAAGCATCGTGTCTTGC
>DATEME010000231.1:0-3623 GCA_035275865.1 Candidatus Acidiferrales bacterium
AGATCCGGAAGGCGTGCCGATCAGCGCGATCATTTTCGGCGGGCGCCGCGCCACAACGATGCCGCTCGTCTATCAGACCTTTAATTGGACATCCGGCGTATATACGGGCGCGACGATGGGCTCAGAAATGACGGCCGCAGCCACCGGAACGGTCGGCAAAGTCCGTCGCGATCCAATGGCGATGCTTCCTTTCTGCGGCTATCACATGGGCGATTATTTCCGGCATTGGATCAAGATGCAGCGCTCGCTGAGCGTCACGCCAAAGATTTTTCACGTGAATTGGTTCCGCAAAGACGAACAGGGCAAATTTCTCTGGCCTGGCTTCAGCCAGAATATGCGCGTGCTGAAATGGATCGTCGATCGTGCGCGCGGCCGCGCTCTTGGTCAAGAGACGCCAATCGGGTGGATGCCGCGTTACGAAGATATGGAATGGCAGAGCCTGGACTTTTCACGCGAGCAGTTTGACAAACTGCAAGCTTTCGATCGAGATACCTGGCGCAAGGAAGTCCTTGATCACGAAGAGCTTTTCATTCAGCTTCAGGACCACTTGCCGAAAGAGATGATCTTCGAGCGCGAACTGCTGATTTGCCGGCTATGATGACACCATTACACAGGGTCGCTGCTTGCCGCGCCCCGTTCTGTTCGATGTCAAACTACGGGAGTGGGCGTCGAGAGCGCCGTCATCACCTCTTTGAAGAGGTACTTGCATCCCTCGACCTGGTCCCATGGTCCGACTTCATATTCCAGCGCGAAAGTGCCCTTGAATCCGTTCGCCAGCATGATCCTCGTCGAACGCTGGACATCGTTCTTGTCACCCCAGCGGTCCCAATACTTTGCGTGGACGTTTGTGTGGGCGTAGGGCGCCAGCGCTTTTAACCCGTTGAAGAGCATGTATTCCTGCTCCCAATTGCCGAAGTCCGGCGAAGCTTCACAATAGGGATGATTCACCTCGTCGACGATCGTGCGGATGTTCATCGGGTCGGCGGCGAGTCCCCAGTGGTTCTCCAGCGTGACGCGTATGCCGTAGTTGCCGCCGAAATCCGCCATCTCTTTATATGACTCGATCGCCGCTGCAATCATCGGAACTATATCGATATTGCGCGGGTATCCGTCGCCCGGCCCACGTGGCACGGCGTTCGGCCGGATGCTCGGGCCAAGCGCCTGCGGCGAATTCATGCGCATCG
This sequence comes from Candidatus Acidiferrales bacterium, assembly GCA_035275865.1. Lineage (GTDB taxonomy): Bacteria > Acidobacteriota > Terriglobia > Acidiferrales > UBA7541 > Palsa-295. The sequence continues at coordinate 1,185 of DATEME010000231.1, forward strand.
ACTTTACACCGAGCACGGAGAGGCCCTCGATCCAGCGCTTGCCCATTGCAACTCCGGCTTTGCGCAGCGCGTCTTTTTCGGCCGAACCGTATTCGGCGAGGTTCGTTGGCGCGTTATTGGAGATGTGCTGCACCTTCGCACCCGTTTTTACGCAGTTATTGGCCAGCTTATCCAGCCACTTTCTCCCCGAAGGACTGAGAGGATCGAAGCCACGATCCGCAGATCCCTCCGGGAAGAACATGCTGTCATCATCCACGTCGCCAAAGAGGGCGGAATATAAATCCATGTGTGTGACGCCGGGAAACGTATCTTTCGTGAACTGCGGGAAATCCAGCATTGTGATTTCGCCGTATTTCGCTTTCTGCTCTGCGGGTGTGGGAAGCTTGGCTCGCGCCTCTGCAGCCGCCTTTGCCACGGCTAACGGTTCCGCGGCGTTCGGGTCGTTGGCCAAATCGTCCGGCTGTGCGGCAGGGCCGCGTCCCGCGCCCAGTCCAGCTCCTCCACGCCCGCGGCCGGGGAATGGCCGTGTCTTGAAAAGATTGCGCACCCCGTACGAATTGGAAGCGATGCGTTCCAGATTGAACTTCTCTTGCCCCGCCTGCGCTTTCGCTACTTCCTCCGGTGCGAGCATTACTCCAGCCGCAGCGAGACCAACGCCGGCAGCCTTAAAGAAATTGCGCCGGTCGAGCGTCATCTTCCCGGTTCCATTCGTCTCGTCCATCGAGGATATCCTTTCTTCCTGTGCGTCTTCGCGGACCAGCTATGATTGCGCTCGGACTGTACCAGGATTCGCTGCCATATTAATATCAAAAGGCCTTTGGACTGCCATTTGTTTTTTCTCTTAAGGCGAAGTATCCGGTGTGATAACTTCGTGCCGCCGGTATTTACCCTGTCAGGTGTTTTTAGCGCAACGAAACGCAGCGCCGATCCGTGACTGACCGAACACACTCCTCCGAAATGCGTGCCAGTTCGCGCCGGCCTATTAACGTCGGCGTAGCGGGCCTGGGCTTCATGGGTCTCACTCACCTGAAAGCCTGGAAACAGTTACCGGTCGCCCGGCTTTGCGCCGTGATGGACATGAGTGAAGCCCGGCTCACGGGCGATCTATCCTCCGTCGGCGGGAATTTGGGAGTGGCCGGTGAAAAATTCGATTTCTCGGCCGTTCGCACGTATCGCTCTCTCGATCAATTGCTGGCCGACGGCGAGATCGACGCCGTCGATATTTGTCTGCCTACCAACGAACACGCCGATGCCGCCGTTGCCGCCTTGCGCGCCGGGAAGCATGTCCTCGTCGAAAAGCCGTTGGCGCGAAACGAAAAGGAAACCGGACGCATCCTCAACGAGTACAGCCGCAGCGGTCGCACGCTTATGGCCGCGCAGGTTCTTCGCTTCACTCCTTCATATCTTGCTCTCGCGGACGCGCTCAAGAATGCAGGCCGCGTACATTCCGCCGTGTTCCGTCGTCGGTGCGCCGCGCCCACGTGGGGCGGCTGGCTCACCGATCCATCCCGCAGCGGAGGCGGTATTTTCGATCTTTTGATCCATGATGTGGATTACTGCGTTTCGCGTTGGGGTATGCCGGCATCCGTTCGCGCTGTTGGCCACGAAGACCTGTCCCACGGCATCGATGTCGTTCATGCCGAATTGCAATATCCCGGCGGCGGCCCTGTAATCGTCACGGGCGGCTGGCACCACCCCGGAGCGTTTCCGTTTTCCATGGAATTTACCGTCGTCACGGACGAATGCACGTTTGAATGGACGCACGGCGCGCCGCATCTCCACGCATACGGACCCGACACGCAATCAACGAATCGCGCGCTTCCTGCCGGCGATGCTTTCGCCGCCGAAATTGCATACTTCGCCGATTGCGTGATTCAAGGGCAAGCGCCCGAACGCTGCCTGCCCGAAGAATCCGCCCAGTCCGTTGCGCTACTGCACCGCATTATCGAATCGAGAAAACGAAATGGAGAGAGCATTCCATGCAAGAGCTAAGAGAACGCGAAATCGGAGTGCTCTTCTGGGCCACGCCGGACCCGCAGGAAATCCTGCCAACCGTCACCAGCTTCGGTGTGCGCTGCGCCCAACTCGGCATCCGCGGCGACCTCGACCCTGGCGTGGCACCTGCCTGGAAAAAAGCTCTCGCCGATGCCAATTTGAAAATCACTGCGGTTTGCGCCGCTTACGACGGCGAATATTACGCCGATATTCCCACCGTTGAGCGGACAGTCGGCTTCATCCCTCCCGACAGGCGCGCGGAGCGCGAGCAGCGCACGCTTCAGGTAAGCGATTTCGCCGCAGAACTTGGAGCGAAAGGCATCGCCACGCACATCGGCTTCGTCCCGCACGAATCCTCGCATCCGAACTACATTGCCGTCCGCGGCCTCGTCCGGCGCATCTGCGATCACGCTGCCAAACACAATCAAACGTTCGCTCTCGAAA
>DATEME010000232.1:0-10477 GCA_035275865.1 Candidatus Acidiferrales bacterium
GCAGGTGATGCTAGGCGACGTGATCTCGATCGACTGGGACGGCAGCGCCGACGTGCTGCAATTCATCAAGGACGCCGAAGGCGCGCTCGTCGCCGCAGCCCCGGCCGGCGAACGCCTCGCCGAAGCCGCCGCCGCGAATTCGGAGCCCCGCACCGTTCATCACTTACGCACAATCGCAGCAGCAGACCGCTGGCCGCCGGCACGTCCACGCTAAAGCAAGAGGCACGGAATAGACATTTCGATCCATCTCTCTGTGACGCTCCGCGGCGCGGCCCGCGTTCGCGCCGTTTCCAGGCTCTTCCACAGGCAAAGCAGCCATTCGGTTCCGCATCAGATCGTGTATACTCAAAAATTGCTTCGAACCACGGACGAGGTCTGTTAATGAGTCCCACAAAACAAGAGTCAACCACAGCTTCGAGCGAGAGCCGGTCGGCGAATTCTCGCGACACGCTTTCGATTACGGATAATCGAACCGGCCGACAGTACGAGATTCCCGTTAAGAACGACACGATTCGCGCCATCGATCTCCGGCAGATCAAGGTGAATGACTCAGACTTCGGATTGATGAGTTACGATGCTGCGTTTTCGAACACAGCGTCTTGCATCAGCAAGATTACTTACATCGACGGTGATAAAGGCATCCTCCGCTACCGTGGGTATCCGATCGAAGAGCTCGCGGAAAAGAGCACGTACATGGAAACTTCGTACTTGCTTCTTCATGGCGAGTTGCCGACGCAATCAGAGCTGGCGACGTGGATCGATCAGATTACACATCACACGTTTATTCACGAGAGCATTAAGAAATTCCTCGATGGATTCCACTATGACGCCCACCCGATGGGAATGATGATCTCCACGGTTGCCGCGCTCTCTACGTTCTACTCTGAAGCAAAAGATATTTTTAACGCTGATTCCCGGCGCAAGCAGACCTACCGGCTGATGGGAAAGATGCCGACGCTCGCGGCGTTCGCTTATCGACACAGCCTGGGGATGCCATACGCATATCCTGACAATGAGTTGAGCTATTGCGCGAATTTTCTCAACATGCTTTTCAAAACAAGCGAAGCGAAATTCCGACCAAATCCAACGCTCGAGCGAACGCTGGACATTCTTTTCATCCTGCATGCCGATCATGAGCAGAATTGCTCGTCGACGGCGATGCGCGGCGTAGGAAGCTCGCATGTGGATCCTTATTCCGCTATTGCGGCTGCGACGGCCGCTCTTTACGGTCCGCTGCATGGCGGCGCGAACGAAGAAGTGTTGCGGATGCTGCTGGAAATCGGCTCGGTCAACAATGTGCCTTCCTACATCAAGCGCGTGAAGGCGGGCGAGACGAAGCTGATGGGCTTCGGTCATCGCGTTTACAAGAATTACGATCCGCGCGCACGCATCGTGAAGCACCTCGCGTACCAAGTGTTTGACATTATGGGCCGCAATCCTCTCGTCGACATTGCGCTCGAATGCGAACGCATTGCGCTGGAGGACGATTACTTCGTCAAGCGCCGACTGTATCCGAACGTGGACTTTTATACGGGTCTCATTTATCAGTCCATGGGGTTCCCCGTGACGATGTTCCCCGTGCTGTTCGCGATACCGCGGACGTCAGGGTGGATCGCGCAGTGGCAGGAGATGTTGCTCGACCCTGAGCAGAAGATTTGCCGGCCGCGGCAGGTGTATCTTGGCCATGACATGCGGAGCTATATTCCGCTCGACCACCGGAGCTAGCGAGGGGCTGCTCCACTTTGGCACAGTGCGCTTGCGACGTGTCTTTCTTGCGCAGGAAACGAAACAAACTACATCTGTTTTCCTTGACATCCGCCTGTTTTCATAGAAAATCAGACCAATAATTATCAGGTCAGATAACTATTCCCCTTTCCAGAAAGGTTCGCCGGCCTTCCGAACCTGAGCGCTCCCACATTTCCGTAGAGTTATCGGCGGCAGGGCGGAATATCGTGTGCGAATCAGGACATCCTTCATGGATTTCCTTAAGCAATTGTTTGGCTCCGACACCTACATGCCGCACGGCTTTTGCTATTTGTGGAACAGCAAGCTTGTGTGGCTGCATGTGATTTCCGATTCACTGATCGCTTTGTCTTACTTTGCGATTCCGGCGGTACTTTTATGGTTCGTGAAAAAGCGGCGCGATTTTCCATTCAATTGGGTGTTCTTGCTTTTCGGCACTTTCATTGTCGCCTGCGGCACGACGCATTTGATGGAGGTGTGGAATCTTTGGCATGGGGACTACTGGCTCTCGGGCGGCATAAAAGCAATCACGGCGGCAGCGTCCGTGGTGACGACAGTGATGCTCGTGCGCGTCACACCCAAAGCGTTGGCCCTGCCTGGTTTCGAACAGCTGCTCCAATCCAAAGTGGACTTAGAGCGCCGAGTTTCCGATCTTCGCGACGAAGAGATGCGAGGGCTTATCCGGGAAGCGGCTTACCGCGATCAGGCCGCACTCCTGGATTTAACTCACGACGCCATTTTTGTGCGCGACATGCGGAGCGAAATCACCCACTGGAATCGCGCCTCTGAGCGTCTCTACGGCTGGCAGTTTGAGGAAGCGGCGGGCAAAGTGAGTCACAAGCTGCTACGAACCGAATTTCCGATGCCTCTGGCCGCGATTGAGGCGCAGATTGTTGCTTCGGGATCCTGGGAAGGCGAACTCGTCCATCACAAGCGAGACGGCACAGAAGTGATCGTCTCCAGCCGATGGGCGCTCGAAAGGGGAGCAGACGGGAGTGCTTCGGCAATTTTGGAGAGCAATCGCGATATCACTCGTTCACGAGAAATCGAGAAGCGATTTGAAACTCTTCTCGAAGCCGCTCCGGATGCGATGGTTGTCGTGGATGCGGAAGGCGCCATCAAAGTGATAAACGCGCAAACCGAAAAGATATTTGGATACGCGCGTGCGGAATTGATTGGACAGCCTGTAGAAATCCTGCTGCCGAATCGTTATCGCTCGGCGCATGCCACACACCGCGAAGGCTACGCACAAGCCCCCCATTCGCGTGCGATGGGAGTCGGGCTTGAGCTATACGGAGTTCGCAAAGACGGCGCGGAATTTCCCGTCGAAATCAGCTTGAGCCCGCTCCAGACCGAAGAAGGCCTCCTCGTGTCGAGTACTATTCGCGATGTTTCGCTGCGTCACGAGGCTACAGAGAAAATCCAAAAACTCAACCGGGCGTTAGAACAAAAGATCCGCGATCTCGACGGCTTGAACAAAGAAATGGAAACCTTTAGCTACTCGGTTTCCCATGACCTCCGTGCACCATTGCGGCACATCGATGGTTTTGCACGCATTCTCGCCGAAGAACATGTCAGCGAGCTTTCGGCGGAAGCCAGACATTATCTTGAACACATTGTGACTGGGGCGAACCAGATGGGCACCCTTATTGACGATCTCCTGTCGCTTGGGCGTGTTGGCCGCAGAGAGATGAATCTCAGGGCAGCGAATCTGGACGATCTAGTGAGGCAGGCGATGCGGGATCTTCCGCCAGGCACGGAAAATCGCCAAATCGACTGGAAGATCGAACCGCTTGGAGAAACCGTGTGCGATCCTGGGCTGGTCAAATTAGTGTTTTCTAATCTCATCTCGAATGCCGTGAAATTCACGCGAACTCGCACGGAGGCGGTGATCGAGGTGGGAAAATGCTCCCTAAATGAAACGTTGGCCTATTTTGTTCGCGATAACGGAGTGGGCTTCGACGCGAAATATGCCGATAAGCTCTTTGGAGTTTTCCAGCGGCTTCATAGCCAGCAGGAGTTTGAAGGCACGGGGGTCGGTCTGGCCACCGTTCGCCGGGTTGTACAGCGGCACGGCGGCAAGGTTTGGGTCGAATCCGAATTAGGCGCGGGTACGACTTTCTTCTTTACCTTAGCCTCGCGCCCGCAGGATATGCCGCTGCTTGAAGCGAGGGACACGAGAAACGATGGACGGCAAACCGGTTGAAATCCTGCTTGTCGAAGACAACGATGCCGATGCCGAGCTGGCGTTGCATGCTCTTCGAAAAAGCCAGCTCGCCAATCACATTCATCGTGCGCGCGACGGAGAAGAGGCTCTGGATTTTCTATTCTGCCGCGGACAATATTCCGCGCGCACCTTTGACGATGCGCCACAGCTGATTCTGCTCGATCTGAAACTGCCTAAGGTGGACGGCCTTCAGGTGCTGCAGCGGGTAAAGGCCGATTCGCATACCAAGGCGATTCCCGTGATTATTCTTACGTCTTCAAACGAAGAGCGGGATGTTGCCAACGGATATCTCAATGGCGTTAACAGCTACATTCAGAAACCGGTCAGTTTCAGCGAGTTCCAAAACGTCGTGCGCCAACTCGGCATGTATTGGCTGTTGCTGAATGCCAAGCCGCCGATTTCCGCCTTCAACCACAGCTAAGGGCCGCATGCCGGACGACCGACCGCAAAACGAACACTCGACTCAGAGACTCTTGCGTCTGCTCATTGCGGACGACGATCAGACCGACATCGATCTCTGTCTCCGTTACCTGCGCAAATCGGGCGTTCAGTTTGAGGCCGACTGTGTTTGCACACGCGATCAATTCGCGGAGCACCTTCGCACGCAGCCGGTCGACGTGGTCCTCTCGGACTATCGCATGGGAAGCTGGACCGGCATGGATGCTCTCAGCACACTCAAGCAGCTTCAGCCCGAAGTTCCTTTGATCCTGATGACAGGCACGCTGGGCGATGAACTCGCGGTCGAATCGATCAAGGCGGGTGTGACGGACTATATCCTTAAAGGGCAGCTTGCGCGGCTTCCTATGGCTCTGCATCGTGCTCAGGAAGAACGGATGCTCAGGGAGGCCGAGCTGCGCGCGCTCGCTGCGCTGCGCGAGAGCGAACAGCATTACCGCACGCTGGTGCAAAATGCACCCGAAGCGATCGTCGTGCTCGACGTCGAAAAAGGCTTTTTCGTCGATTGCAACGATAATGCGACCAAACTGTTCGCGCTCTCGCGAGAGGACTTGCTTCGGTGCGATCCCGCTGATCTTAGTCCGCCGCTGCAGCCTGATGGACGACCGTCCGCGACGGCGGCAGTAGAGAAAATCGATCTTGCCACGCAGGGCTACGTTCCACATTTTGAATGGACGCATCGCAACGCGAGAGGCGCGGATATACCCTGCGAGGTTCATCTCGTTCAGCTTTCCTCTACGAACCAAAGGCTTGTACGCGGCAGCATTCTGGACATCACCGAACGCAAACTGGCGGAGGCCGCCCTCCGCGCCAGCGAGGCCAGGTATCGCAGTCTGGTGAACAATGCGACTTACGGCATCTATTGGGTGGCGCCCGAGGGCAATCTTCTCTTTGCCAACCCTGCTCTCGTTCGCATGCTCGGGTATGAGTCAGTCGAGGAGCTTCTTGCCCTGGGCGACACGACACCGCTATTTTGCGACTCTTCGGCACGCGAAGAGGTGCGCGCGCACTTTTTCGAAACCGGCCGCGTGTATGCGACAGCCGATTGGAAGCGAAAAGACGGCAAGACGATTCACGTACGCCTGAATGGCCGCGAAGTGAGCGATCCGGAGAGCGGCGACAAGTGCATCGAGATCATCGTTGAGGACATTACCGAGCGTCGTGCGCTCGAGAAGCAGCTGGCAAACGCGCAGAAATTTGAAGCGATCGGCCAGCTCGCAGGAGGCATCGCGCACGATTTTAACAATATGATCGGCGCAATCCTCGGCTGGGCGGACATGGGACTGGAAGAGACCGAGCCCGGCACACGGCTGCAGCGCCATTTTGAAAAAATTCACCACCAGGGCGAGCGCGCCGCGGCGCTTACTCGGCAGCTGCTCGCTTTCGCGCGGCGGCAGATTTTGGAGCCGCGCAATATGGATCTCAATAACACCGTCGTCGAGACCTTAAACCTCCTCGAGAAAGTGCTCGGCAGCAATATTGAGATTCGCGCGAATCTCTCGCCCGATCTTGCGGTGGTTCGCGCCGATCCCGTGCAGGTAGAACAGGTGGTGATGAATCTGTGCATCAATGCTCGCGACGCGATGCCGGATGGCGGCTCGCTGATTCTTGATACGGAAACTGTCAGCATTGACGACCGGTTCTGCGCGATGCAGCCGCTCGCGCATCCCGGCACTTACGCAATGCTATCCGTCACCGATTCGGGCATCGGCATGGATGCGGCCACGCTCGACCGCATTTTTGAGCCGTTTTTTACGACGAAGGAAGTCGGAAAGGGGACGGGCCTCGGACTGGCTACAATTTACGGAATTGTCCGCCAGCACAACGGGTTTGTGCAGGTTTACAGCGAACCGGGGTTCGGCAGCACGTTTCGGGTGTATTTACCGGCTGCCAATGTCGAGGCGGATGCTTCGTATGCTGGCGAAGCTCCGCAGCCCATACGGCGCGGTAGCGAGACGGTGCTCATCGCCGAGGATCATGAAGGACTGCGACATCTGGCTGTCGAGACGCTTGCCGGGCTTGGCTACGAGGTCATCACGGCCAACGACGGCGAAGAGGCTCTGGCTGAATTCCAGCGAAATCGTTCCCGGATTAACCTGATTGTTCTGGACGTGGTAATGCCGAAGTTCAGCGGCCCAGAAGTCTACGAGCGGATCTGCGCGGAAACGCCTGGTTTCCCCGTTGTGTTTGCGACGGGATACAGCGCCGATATGTCGCTGCTGAAGAAAGCTCAGGCCAATGGCTTACCTGTGCTGCAAAAGCCCTATGCGCCCCGCGACCTTGCACGAAAAGTTCGCGAGACTCTTGACCGCCACAATGGGACGATTGCCGTCGCCACGAACGCTGACTCGGCTTCTCGCTAACCGGAACCAATTATCCGCTAAAGAGGTTTCGCGCAACAAAAAATGCATTTGCCGGACGCTCCGCCATCCGCCGCATGAACCAAGGAAACCAATACGATCCGTACGACACAAGCACTGCGCTTCGGCAGCCCTCGCGTGCCAATCGCACCTGCTCGGCACGCTGAATTCCGTACAACATCTGAAACTCGATTTGATTTTTCGAAATGCTTTGTGCGGCGGCCCACTCCGAAATTCGCGCTATCAGTGTGCCGTCGTGCGTGGCAAAAGCTGCTCGAACGGACGCTGCCCGTGCGTCCGGAGCCAGCAGCATCTGCGCGAGACGAAAAAAATTCTCATCCACATCTTTCTTTTCCGCCAAGGCGATCTCGGGCGGTTCGCTGTAGGCGCCTTTCACGAGCCGTACCGCCGCGCCGAGTGAAATAAGCGAAGTGAGATCTCTTTCCGTGCGAAAAAGGTAAGCCTGAAGGCAAACGCCTGTATTCCGGTGCACCTCATGCACTCGCCGGTAGATGTCCAGCGTTGCATCGACGTAAGGACTGTGTTCCATGTCGATCCATACAGTCTTTTCCGGCGCCGACTTTTCAACGATCCGCATCAGATTCGCGCGGCAGAACTCGATGTCCAGATCGAGGCCGAGCTGCGTAAGCTTAACCGAAATTTCAGCGGACAGATTTGCGGCGCGGATCTGTTCGAGCGCTCCCACGTATCCGCGCACGACCTCTTCGGCTTCCGAGCGTTGTTTCACGTTCTCGCCTAAATGCGTCAACACGGCAAAGATGCCGCTTACGTTCAGTCGTTTCGCCGCATCGAGCGCATCGCTGAGCCGCTCGCCGGGCATGAATCGCTCAAGCGAGCGCCGCATAAATCCATAGCGGGTAGCGTGATCGCGCAACCAGGCGCTTTCGGAGGCGTTCAGGAACAGGCTGCGCATCAGGCTCATCGGTGTCGTCTGCTTCAAAAAGGTGCAGGTGAAAACGGCGTGCCGCCGGGAGGTTCCATCAGGAAAATTGCGTAGCGGTAAATCAGCAATTGCATCTGGGGCGTGGCCGAATTCGGACCGAGAATTTCGCCAAACGCCCTGTGAAGATCGTGCATCCGTTCATCGGACAAATCTCCGAGGAGTCCGCCGAAATGGTTCTTGGCCGCGGTCAACGGATCGACCTCCTTCTCTCTGTCCTTCGACTGTATGTTTCCGTCCGTTTGTGAAGGCGAATCCATCGCTCGCCGTGACGAAGCCTTATCTCCGCTGGTAGGCGCACTGCCCGCTGGCGAGCCGGACGGTGGAGCAGGTTCTTTTGCTGGAGGCGCGGACGTTTGTGTCGCCGATGCCGGAGGCTTCGGCTCGTAAGATTCGTAGAATTCGTACCGAAATTGCTTTTCGTAAAGAGCCGCATATGCCGACTTTACGGCGTCCCCGGGAGGATCGGACTCGGCCAAGGCCTTGGCGGCAAAAGCTTTTAGCGCCTGCTCGACACTCTGGAAATTCGTGCGTGCACTCGTCAGAGGACCTTTGCCGGTCTTCCTGAGTCGTGCCGCGAGCCGATCTGTTCGAGCGTCGTAGCATTTTCCATAAACGCCGATCGCGCCAATCGTATCGACCGGATCGGATCCTTTTGCGGCTGTAAATTTCGTTACCCACTCGGCTGAGGTCATGTCCAGAATCTGTACGCACGTGAATCCAAGCTGATCCGCATTCACGCGGCTCGCCTGCGCCCGATGGGCTGTACGCGTTTGCGCCATCAGAGAGGAAGCGACGAAAAAGACTATCGCGATCTTTCGCATATCAGAAATCCTAATGCAGCCCTGAGTCCACCGCAATCGCGCCGCTCGGGACAAATTTAATCCTGGTTTTGCGCCCGACGCCCAGCGCCGAGGATTGCTCTCTCCACCATTCTATCTATGACAATCTCGATGCGCCGCATTCGTGCGCGTTCGCTCTTGGCGGAGTCCATCCACTTCAGGATTTGTCGTCGCAGCCCCGGCGGAGCATTCTCAAAAGCCTTACTCGCTTTCGGGTGGCGATTCAAAGCGGCTTGCAGGTCGGCCGGGACGGCAAGCACCCGGGATTCGCGGTCAGGTGAAAGTTCTATGCGAACAACGTCACCGACATCAGCGCGCGCGGCTTTCCGCAGGACTGCATTGAACTGCATCCGGTAACGGCCGCCGCCGGCCGGCAAGAGCGTGGTCCGTGCGGCGTGCCCATTCACGCGAGCAATTACGGGAATGTACTTGCTCCCCGGTGTCTTGCTCTTCTTTTGGCGATTCGCTTGTCCAGTTGGGCGAGCCAGAGCGATCACAATGTTCTCCGGAACGTCGACGTAACGCAGCATCCAAATGGAATAAATGCTGGCCAAAAACTCTGCAGGTGGCTTCGTTTTCATGCTCCACGCTTGCGCTGAGTCGGCAGATAACGAATACGTAACGCTTTCGATGACGCCACTAGCGAATCCCGTCCGCCGCTCCGCACTCAACATATCGTACTTAGCAGGGCTTGTGAATCGAGCGGCATTCGCGCAAGGGCCACGCCGTCCTCCGGTGCCAGAGCCGCTCGGCAGCGTGCAGTTCGCTAAAATATGCTATGCTGAATTCTTCCGCGCAGGGATTCTTCAGGGCCTGCGGTTTTCTCCTCGGGGCGTGGCTCAGCCTGGCTAGAGCGCCTGGTTCGGGACCAGGAGGTCGGTGGTTCAAATCCACTCGCCCCGACCACTTCATCCCCCTCAAATTCAGCAACTTCAAGCTGCTTTACGTGAAGTAACTGCAGCGTGTTTTGGTTGCGAAAGTTGCGAATGATTGGGGAGATCGAATCCAAGCCCAATCTTGTCGCACCATTCGCGGCGGTATTTCACGTCCTCGCGTAGCTGTTCGGCATATTGATCCGTGAGGTCCTTGTGCGCATGTCCCATCCACAGTTTTTCGAGGTCCCACGGCACACGATTCCTACGGAGCCAAGACGCACGGAAACGTCGAAAGATGTGAAAGCCGCAATTTTCTCGGCCCATCTTCTTCAAAATCGGATGAAGGCTGTCGCGTAGAACGTTCCGCTGCGACAGCGGTTCACCAGACGATGTTTGAAAGAGGTAAGTCGATTTCTTGAAGTTCTGACCAGCGATGTAGCGTTTGACCGCGTTTGCTAGTTCAGGGGCCACATCGATGTCACGAACTGCGTTGAGTGTCTTCGGCTCCTGTTCAACCCCATGACGGACGGACTTTCTGATGTAAATCGTCCGGCAATCGGGAGAGATTGTAGAGTGACCGTCAGAATACGGCTCGACGCGAATAGCGATTACTTCACCGATACGGAGTGAGGACCCGGCCATAAGCTCGTACATGAGACCATACTTGGGTTTCGCTCTCGCGACGATTTTTGCCACTTCTTTGTCCGTGACTTTCGGACGCCGCTGTTTTGCCTTCTCCACTATGGGAAGTCGCATGAAGTCGTGGTTCCATTGACGCGGGAACAATTGCTCTCCCTCGCCGTCTACAGCCGAAGCCAGAATCGATTTCATAATGCCGACATACTCCACAATGGTTTTATCCGAGCGTTTGGCAGCACGCATTGCGTCAATCAGCTTCTTGGCCTGAGCGTTGCCCACATCGGCAAGCTGTAAATCGCCGAGATGTGGATTCAGCCACGTATCGATTGCTCCCCTCCAAAAATCATACGTCGCCTGTGCAACAGGTCCTCCGC
>DATEME010000233.1:0-2839 GCA_035275865.1 Candidatus Acidiferrales bacterium
CGGCGGCGTGGCGCTATGTCGAATTCTTCACGGCCAGTATCCGCAATCCGAACACACGCCGGGCGTACCTTCGGGCGTGCAACCGGTTTCTCGGCTGGTGCGAGGATCGCGGCCTCACGCTAGCCGCGACCCGGGCACACGACGTCGCGACCTATATAGAGGAGTTGCAGGCCGCGGTGCAGGCGCCCTCGGTCAAGCAGCAGCTCGCGGCGATCCGCATGCTGTTTGATCTTACTGCGTCAGTAATCGGGAATTCTTGCTATCTTGCGGATAGGCGCATTGCAACAGGGGCATCTCGGCAGGGTCCTGGCGAGGGCGACAATGAGGCGCCTACGCACTGTGCTGATCGAGTTGGGAATATGCCGTTCGGGTCGGATCGGCGGCGCCTCTGGGTCGATAACCCTCGGGAATGGCAGATCGCGAGAGCGGCGTGGAGGAACCTGGTCCTGAGGGGGGAAGGGCGCCTCGCTCGGCGATCAGGAAGCCGTATGCGGCGATACAGAGGGTGGCATGGTGATGGAAACCGCGCCACCCGCGCCCCTCATAATCGCCGAGGCCGAGTTCCTGCTTCAGCTCCTGATAGTCGCGCTCGATGCGCCAGCGCAACTTGACGAGATCGACCAAACCCTCAAAGCTGATCTCCTCGGGCAGTGTGGCAAGCCAATATTTGGTCGGCTCGGCTTCGTCTTGCAGCCACTCGATCAGCAGCCACTCTTCGGCGCGTGGCTCGCTCAGCTTGGTATCGCGATGTGCCGGCCGCACGCGCTGCCGGGCGAACCGCGATGACAGCCAGTCCGCGGTGCCCTCGCGCCAGGTAATGGTTTGCCAGGCTTCCCTCGGCAGGCTGAGAGCGAGTGCTTTCACCGCGATCGGCTGATGCTGCTCGTCGCGTCGAAGCAACGTGGGTGGCCGCCCGAGACCCTTACCGGGCGGTGCCGGCAACGGCCCGGTGCCGGGCGGCCAAACCGAGGTTTTGGGACCGATTCCCGCCACGTAGCGCAAGCCGAGAGCGGTGAGCTGCGTTCGTAGCTCGGTATCGTTGCCGTAGCCGGCATCCATCAGCACCACGCCCTCAGGCAGCCCCGCTGCTCGGGCAGCCTTGATCTGCGCCAAGGCGATTTGCGGCTTGGTGTGGAAGGCGATCGTCTGCGGCACTTTGGCCTTGTGCCGCCGCTCCAGATCCGCGGCCCAATCCTCAGGCAGATAGAGCCGATACGCGACCGGCAAACTGGCATCATGATTGGCCAGCGACAGACTCACTGCAACTTGGCAGTTGTCCTGCTTGCCCAGCTGACCGCAATATTGCCGGGTCACTCCCACCGAATGCCTTCCCTTCTTGGGAAACCCCGTGTCGTCGATGATCCAGGCCTCAATCGGCCCGCGACGCGTGATCGCCGGCAGCACCAGCTCGCCCACCTTGGCCAGCATCGCCGCGTCCGACCACGGCGCATTCCCGACAAAATGAAGCAGCGATTGGTGTTTTGCGGCGACCTGTGCCGGTGCCGCCACTGCCGCCATCGGTTCGACACTCTTGCGCTCAATCGGCATCAGCAGCCCCAGGCAGTAGTCGTGCATCGGCTGTTGCCGATCGGCATGGCCCAGCACGGTTCCGAGTGCCTCGACATAGGCCGCAAAGCGCGCTTCACTCCCCTCGCTTGATCCCCCGTCCATTCCGGTCCCCCGATCCGGATGAAGATGGGCCTGAATACTACATTTGGGGTTAGCGTATAACAAAATACTCTATGTTGGGTTTTTGTGACTCAGTAAGATTAGGAGTCCGGTACTGAAAAGTGCCCCGTGTGACGGCGGCCACGCATACCAGATCGTGCTGCTCTTCGAACGGCCGGTCGTGAGGACCGGCAGAACAGGTAACGTTCTCGACCCGCCAGCCTGGGCCGGACGCCAGCAGATGCATGCTCAAGGACACGACATCACTTTAGCAATTTTTCCCAAGCACCAGCCAAGGCCAGGCTCCTAGATATCGGCCTCGCGTAACACGAAAGGCCGACTATGGACAATTCCGATTCTCGGCTCGCGCGGCTTCTGTTCTCGAACGGCCCCGCTTCCGATCGCGCCGACAAGATGGGCCTGTATGGCTGGCTCATCGGGGATTGGACGATGGATGCTGTCATGCATGCGCCCAATGGCGAAACTCATGAGCGGCGGGGCGAAATCGGCTTCGCCTGGGTTTTGGAAGGCCGGGCCATCCAGGATGTCTGGATCCTGCCGGACTTCTTCTACGGCACGACGCTCCGCGTCTACGACCCGGGGATCGACGCTTGGCACATCCTCTGGGGCGACCCGCTCAGGCAATTCTACAGTCAACAGATTGGCCGGGCGCACGGACCGGACATCGTCCAGCTGGGCAAGTCCGACGACGGCACGGACACGCGCTGGAGCTTTACCGATATCACCGCGGACTCGTTTCGCTGGCAGGGCGAATTCTCGACCGACGGCGGAGCGACCTGGCGCTTGCGAGCCGAATTCAAGTGCCGACGCAAAGCCTGAAAATTCCACCAAGTCGAGGAGGTTTCAATGTTCGATCATGTCTCCATCGGCGTCCGCGATCTTGCGCGCGCCAAGCGCTTCTATGACGCAGCGCTTCGCCCGCTGGGTTATGTCTGTCTCAGCGAAAATGCCGATGCGCTCGGATATGGGCGAGACAAAATCGCTCTCTGGATCGGCACAGCCGCGCGGCCGGTGCCATCCGACACGGCATCAAACCTCCACTTCTGCTTTACTGCGCCCACACGTGAGGCCGTCGATGCGTTCCATGTCGCTGCCCTCAGCACTGGAGGCGCCGACAATGGTGCGCCTGGCCTGCGCCCGGACTATGGCA
>DATEME010000234.1:0-3917 GCA_035275865.1 Candidatus Acidiferrales bacterium
TTTTTGTGCAGATAAGCAAGATCCGAAGGGAGCCAAATCATCGGCTCCCTTTTGTTTTTGGAGTAGGTTTAAACGTAGCGCCGCGGTCTTCAGCGCGGCAGCTGTGCGATGCGGACGACGCTGAAGTTAGCGACCGCGCACAATAGAGCATTAAGATTGACCCTCACTATGCCATGTGGTATTACATTTTATAGAATGTAATGGAGGCTGCTATGGAGTCTGCGATCACCGTGAAAGGTCAGGCGACGATCCCCAAGGCGATTCGCAAGCATCTTCGGCTAAAGCCCGGAGATCGCGTCAAGTTTTTCGTCCATCCCGATGGCAGCGTCGTTCTACTTCCTAAGGTGTCCGCGTCGGCTCTGCGGGGAATCGTCAAGTCGCGACGTCGCACACGCGTGACGATCGCCGAGATGACGGCGGCTGCCGCTGAAGGTGCAGCGAACCTGGCATCGCGCAAGAAGCGTCGATGATCGGGCTCGAGTCTAACGTCCTCGTCCGTTACCTCACGCAAGACGATCCCGTTCAATCTCAGAAGGCGACCGAGATTTTAGAGCGGCGGCTGACGGACGAGAATCCAGGCTTTATCAGTGTTGTTGTGATGGCTGAGATTGTCTGGGTACTCGACCGTGCCTACGGTTTGACCGGTCGCGAAATCGTCGCAGCCATCGAACGAATGCTTCAGACCGGCGTACTTCTTGTGGAAAACGAGCAGGAAGTTTTTACTGCGATGATTATGCTAAAAGAGGGCCGCGGGTCATTCGCGGATGCCTTGATCGCGGAGCTCGGAAGTCGGGTGGGCTGCCTTCATACTTTGACATTTGACGAAAAGGCGCTGCGACTCCCGGGTTTCAAGCTTGCTTAGTCGGCAGACGATACGCGCTCTCAAAAGCCGTATAGCCGCGCGGGATTGTCAACGAGGATCGTCTTGCGCTGCGCGGCTCCCGGCACCCATTTCGCAAACAAGTTCAAATCGCGCCCATCGTCGATTTGGTAGAGCGGCGTCACCTCGTGCGCAGGCCGCCCGGCCTTCGTTTGCGGATGCGGCCAGTCCGTGCCCCAGAGCATGCGCTGCGGATTCGCGGCGACCAAAGCTTTCGCGAGCGGCGCGATGTCAGGAAAGTCCGGCGCCAATTTCGAAACGCGATACGGCGCCGAAAGCTTCACGTAGCCTTTGCCGCTTTCGACGAGCGCAATCAGTTCCCCTAAGCCGGCTTGGTGCGGGCCTTCGGCGGCTTGCGCTCCACCGAAATGATCGAACACGACCGGCACAGGCGAGGCGGCAATTTCGTCGCGCAGCGCGGCGATGATCGGCGGGCTCGTGTAAATCTGGATATGCCAGTGATTCCGGCGCTCCATGCGTTCGGCGGCCGCTTTGAAACGCTGCTTGGCCACGATTGGATCTTCGATACCAGACGTTTCCAGATTGATGCGGATGCCGCGAACTCCCACACGATGCATCTCGTCGAGTTGCGCTTCGGTGATTTTGTCGTCGATGGCGGTGATTCCGCGAGCATTCCGGCCAATTTTGCGGACTGCATCGAGCGTGCAGGAATTATCCGTGCCATAGACGCTCGGCTGCACGATCACCGTTCGGTCGATGTGCAGCACACGATGCATCCTTTCCTGCTCCGCGACGCTCGCGGATTCCGGCGTGTACGTGCGTCCCGCGAAGAAAGGGAAGCGATGCGGATCGCCAAAGATGTGCGTGTGGCAATCGCACGCGTCGCGCGGCACATCAAAATCGACGCGCATCTTTGGTTGCGATGCCATAGCGAAGGCGCTCTCCAGTCGGCCAGTGAGTATAGCTGCTCCTCCAACGGCAGTTTGAATCAACATTTCGCGGCGCGTCGGCATGGGAATCCTCGCTTTTCGTCGGTCACGTGAAATCCACCTACATAGTATCGCAGCCACAGCTCTTGCGTTTGCATCGGACGGGAGCATTAGTAAGAGGTTTGGTGTAGGCTACTAGGCCAGTTCTGTGGGGAGGATTCGATGAAGTTGACCAAAGGGCTCATGCGAGCCTTGATTTTTGGAATTCTGGCGATCGCTGTGGCGTTCCTAATAGACGCCGTGATGGCGCGGGCGCAATCAAGCGCCCCTAACCAGGCCACCATGGCCGCAGGCGCAGAACATACCCAATGGAGCGACTTCGGCGGCGGCCCCGATTCGGCGCAATACTCGGCGCTCACGCAAATCAATCCCTCCAACGTCGACAAGCTGCAAGTTGCGTGGACGTCCCCGACCGGCGACGAGGCGCGCTATTTCTTCGAGCCGGTGCAGGCGCACGGTGTCGTCTACGTGATGAGTGCCGGCCACTCGATCAGCGCGATCGACGCGGAGACGGGCGAGCAACTGTGGCAATGGACGCCCGACGGCCGCACCACGGCAATGACCGACCGCGGCATCAACTATTGGGAGAGCAAGGACGGCAAGGACCGGCGCCTGATCTTCGCGCGCAACCAGCTCTTGCAGGAACTTGACGCGCAAACGGGTAAGCCGATCACAACGTTTGGCACGGACGGCACAGTCGATCTGCGCGAAGGCCTTGGTCGCGATGCATCGAAGCTTACCGTGTTGCAGTCTATGACGCCGGGGCGGGTTTTCGAGAATTTGCTCATCGAAGGATCGGCCACGAATCAGGGATGGGGATCGGCGCCGGGAGATATTCGTGCATTCGATATTCCGACGGGCAAGCTCGTCTGGACTTTCCATACAGTGCCGCATCCGGGCGAATTCGGCTATGACACATGGCCGAAGGACGCATGGAAAACGGTCGGCGGCGCGAATAGCTGGGGCGAAATCTCGCTCGATGCGAAGCGGGGCATCGTTTTCATTCCAACGGCGGCTCCGAAATACAATTTTTATGGCGGCGACCGCCACGGCGCCGATCTTTTCGGCGATTGCCTGCTGGCGCTCGATGCGCGCACCGGCAAGCTGCTCTGGTATTTCCAGATGGTCCATCACGATATTTGGGATTACGACAATACGTCCGCGCCGAAGCTGCTGACGGTGATGCACAACGGCAAGCCGGAAGATGTGGTCGCGCAGGCCGGAAAGACGGGTTGGGTCTACGTGTTCGATCGCGTCACGGGCAAATCGCTCTGGCCGATCGTGGAAAAGCCCGAGCCGAAGTCGGACATGCCGGGTGAAGAAACATATCCGACGCAGCCCATTCCGGCCGCACCACCGCCGTTTGCCCGCCAGTCGTTCACGTCCAAGGACCTGAATCCTTACCTTTCGCCCGAGGAAGCGGCGAAATGGAAGCAGCAGATCGACGCGTCGCGCAACGGCGGAATGTTTACGCCGCCGAACATGACGGACACGATGGAAATGCCCGGAAATGCAGGCGGGGCGAACTGGGGCAACTCGGCAGGCGACGCGAAGAACGGTATTTTCATTGTGGAGTCGATGGATTTCCCCACGATCCTCCACTTGCAAATGCCGGATCCGCCTGCGGGCGGCTCGGCGTCGCCAGCGCAGAACGACTCCAACGACGGAATCACGCAGTATTACATGCGCGGCTTCGGCTACATGAACACCAGCCTCGGAGTCCCGCCGATCACGCCGCCGTGGTCCACGCTAACCGCCTACGATTTGAACAAGGGCACGATCAAATGGCAGATACCGCTCGGCGACGTGCCTTCGCTTGCGGCGAAAGGCATTCACAACACTGGCGCAGGGCAAATGAAATCTGGCCCGGTGATCACCGCCAGCGGGCTTGTGTTCACGGCCACGCGCGATCATTTCGTCCGCGCCTATGACGAGCAAACAGGCAAGGTCCTTTGGGAAAAGCAGCTCGATTACCCAGCGCAGGGCGTTCCGATGATCTACGAAGCGGGCGGACGCGAATATCTCGTCGTATGCGATGCGGGCGTCGAGATAGGCCAAGGACGTGGGGCCGCGCCGACGCATGGCGC
>DATEME010000235.1:0-2018 GCA_035275865.1 Candidatus Acidiferrales bacterium
CGGCGAGACAAAGCAGTTTGAGGCGACCTACCCGGACGATTATCCGGACGAGAGTCTGAAGGGCAAGACGTACACGTATAAGATCGAAGTCGAAGGCATCAAAGAGAAGAAACTGCCTGAGCTGAACGACGAATTTGCCAAGGACGCTGCAGGAGAAAACGGCGGGATTTCGACGCTTGAGGAGTTGCGAAAGAAGATTCGTGCCGATCTGGAAGCTGCGAAAGAGCAAAGACAAACGGCGCAAGCGCGCGAGAAGGTTCTTGAGACGTTGATCAAGCGCAATGAGTTTCCCGTGCCGGAGTCGCTCGTTGAGGGGCAAATGGACGTGCGGCTGGAGCGCGCCGTCAGGACATTGGCGGCGCAGGGCGTCGATCCGCGCGCCGTAAACGTCGATTGGGTGGCGATGCGGCGGCGTCAGCGCGATCGCGCCGTGGATGACGTGAAGGCGGAGATCATTCTCGACCGCATTGCGACCGGGGAAAAGATCGAAACGACCGACGAAGAACTTGAAAAAGAGATTGCGCATCTTGCCGAACATAGCGGAGAATCCGCAACGGCGTTGCGTGCTCGCTTGACAAAGCAGGGGGCGCTCGATAGGATGAGATCGAAGTTGCGAAGCGATAAGACGATTGATTTTCTTTACCGCTCCGCCCGAGTTGAAGCAAAGAGCGCGTGAGCCGGGTTTCCCCCACAGGGCACAGACTTTCCACATGAGACATCACGATGACGCGTTTCCGCGTGCAACGACCTTAGTTCCCATGGTGGTCGAGCAGACCAACCGCGGGGAGCGGGCCTACGATATTTATTCGCGCCTGCTGAAAGACCACATTATTTTCATCGGCACGCCGATTGACGACCATGTTGCCAATCTGGTGACGGCGCAGCTGCTTTTTCTCGCATCGGAAGACCCGGAAAAGGATATTTCGGTTTACATTAACTCCCCCGGCGGGTCGATTTCGGCTGGAATGGCGATTTATGACACGATGCAGTTCGTGCGGCCTGACGTGGTGACATATTGCATCGGACAATCGGCGTCAATTGCGGCTGTGCTGCTGGCTTCGGGCACGCCGAAGAAGCGGTACGCCCTGCCAAATTCACGAGTTCTCATCCACCAGCCCTGGATGTCCGGCCTGTCTGGCCAGGCAACGGATATCGACATTCATGCGAAGGAAATCATAAGGACGCGCGAAGCGTTGAACAAACTGCTCGCGGGACATACGGGCCAGCCTCTGGAAAAGATCGAACGCGACGTGGAACGGGATTTCATCATGACGGCCGAGCAGGCGAAGGCGTATGGGATCGTCGATGAAATCATCACGAAGCATCGGTAAGTTTTAGGAGTCAGGTTCCAAAGGGTTAGTAGTGAAAGCGAAGAAACGTTTCCCTTCAACACTCTTCCGTCCTAGAATGGGAAAAGTTTCGTCGTGGTCGGCCACCGATTTCGGCGAGAGGGGGCATTCCTGGTGAAGCGGTTCACTCCAGAAGAGCCATTGCGCTGCTCGTTTTGTCATAAAACGCAAGAGCAAGTCGAGAAGCTCATCAGCTCTCCATCGGAATACCCGCGCTCGTACATATGCAATGAGTGCGTGGGCGTCTGCCAGCAGATTCTCGAAGACGAGAAACGCGAGCAGGCGAGCCCGGCGAATAAACGCCTGCCAAGACCTCCTGAAATCAAGACGTTTCTCGACGGCTACGTGATTGGGCAGGAGAAGACGAAAAAGAAATTGGCTGTAGCCGTTTACAACCATTACAAGCGAGTCTTCCTGAATCGCCAGCCTGGGGACGTGGAGCTTGCGAAATCCAATATTTTGCTGATTGGCCCGACAGGAACCGGCAAGACGCTGCTCGCACAGACGCTTTCGCGCATGCTGGACGTGCCCTTTGCGATTGTCGACGCGACGACGCTGACCGAAGCGGGCTACGTCGGCGAGGACGTGGAAAACATCATCCTGAAGCTCTTGCAGGCGGCCGATGGAGACGTCCAAAAGGCTCAACAGGGCATCATATATATAGACGAG
>DATEME010000236.1:0-15642 GCA_035275865.1 Candidatus Acidiferrales bacterium
GGAAAGAGCCCAACATATCCCAGCGTCCGCTTGCGCATGGACTTCCGCGACCCAAACACGGTCGGCACATTCATCTATCATTGCCATCTCTTGGAACACGAAGACGGCGGCATGATGGGAATCATTCGCGTCGAGCCGCGCAGCCAGCCTCAAACCGAATCCCATATGCTGCCGGACAGCGTTGGTTGCCGGAGCGGCCAGCATCCGCATATTGCCAGGAGGGTCTCTTCGGCGAATCGAGCTAACGTCAGCAGTCCGTGCGTGAAGCCCGGCCCCACGTTCCAATGACGAGGCTTCTTTGGTGAGATTTCGGATAGCATATAAAACGCTGTGTTTTAGTCTCATCAGGACGTGGTGGTGTCCGCTGGCGGCAATCCTTAGTTTCTGGTTAACTGCATCTCCTTGCCAAGCTCAGGAAACGACGTTGCAATTCAAGGCTTGGCCGACCGTTATCAACGTAACCTTTGATACAAGGCATGTCACGGCAGCGGATGTAAATCGTTGGATGCAACTTGCCGACTACATCAGCAACGAGAATGGCTATCAGGTTCCTGTCCCGCTGGAAGAGTGTCCTCCAAACGATTCGCGGTATATTCCGTGCGAACACGGCAAGGTCTTCATAAATCCACAGAACGCTAGACTTAACCTTCTCAAAATTCAGACAGCGATCTCTGATTTAGACGTTGCGCGATTCCCGGCGGACTTATCGCCCATCGTCTTGTACCTAAGACGGATTCAGGGATTTGCTCTCTGGAAGGAATCTAAGAGGTTCGAATTCTTTCAGACGGCCAAGGTAGCTGCGCTCGAATCGGTTTTTCATGAGATTGACCCGAAGGTGAGCTGCCAACCTGAGCTGCTCGCGATTCGTGCCGCATCTTCCAACGAAGAAGCCGAAGAGTTAGTAAGGCACGACTGGGGCAATTGCGTTTGGAAGGAAGAAATGAAAAAGCTCGGCCCGTATCCACAGAGCGAATGGGAATCATTTTTGTCTGCCCATGGCATTCGCGAAGAAGTCAAGCAGGAAGACGTAAACTAGTGTGACCTTCTCGTGTGACGTAACAAAGACGGGGTGGGAAGTAGTGCGCTGGTGACCCAAGCCCGCCCCGTCCGCCATTTCGCCTCGGAAACAGCTGACGCGCGGCGGTTCTTCGCCCTCGCTCTCCTCTAAGAACGGTTTTTAATACGGCTGTCATCCGGCAATAACAACTTCCGTTTATCCACGTTCTGCACAGGTTTGAATCCGAAAGCCTCGCGAAAGCGGCGGACTCCGTTTTCGTTGCCGGGGCCGGAATCAGACGCACTTTTCCCACAAGGAGAATTCATGATCCGGAAGAATCTTCGCTGGATGGCCAGCCTTCTGATGGCAACGAACCTGGCGGTTTTTTCTCCAAGCGGCCTGTTGGCTGCCCCGAACGGCAGAGATAAGGGTGATGATGATCCTGCCGCGGATTACGATACGGCGACGCCGATCAAACACGTGGTCGTCATCTTCCAGGAGAACGTCTCATTCGATCATTATTTTGCCACTTACCCGAATGCGCTGAACCCGCAAGGCGAGCTCAAATTCAAGGCTAAGGCAAAGACTCCCGCCGTCAACGGCATCACCGAAGGACTGACGACGTTAAACCAAAACACGGTAAAGCCCTTCCGGCTGGATCCCACTCAGAACTACACCTGCAGCATGAATCACGGCTACAAGGCCGAGCAGCAGGCGTATGACAGCGGATTGATGGACATGTTTCCCGAATTCACTGCACACAGTTGCAACTCCAGCTATCCATCCGTTCAGCCTTTGGGCGCCGGCATCGTGATGGGCTATTTCGATGGAAACACGGTGACCGCTTTGTGGAATTACGCGCAGAATTTCGCCATGAGCGACAACGCGTTCGGCACGAACTTCGGTCCCTCCACCGTGGGTGCCGTCAATGTGATCTCCGGGATGACCGGCAACGTCGACCCCGCAACAAGCCAGAACAATACGGCCTCAGATGTGATCTCCGGCAGCATCGTTGGCGATCCCGATCCCGCGTTCGACGATTGCAGCAGCAAGGACGTCGTCGGCATGAAGTCAACGAACGAGAACATCGGGAATCTTCTTAGTGCGCGTGGCATCACTTGGGGTTGGTTCGAGGGCGGCTTTACTCCGAGTGCGATGAATGGCACAACGGCGGTCTGCGGCACGACCACCGTTCGCCTCGATGGATCGGCAGTGAAGGCCTACGTGCCTCACCACCAGCCTTTCCAATACTATGCATCCACCGCGAACCCGCACCATGTCGCGCCGAAAAACCTCGCCGAAGTCGGCCACGACGGACAGGCGAATCACCAATACGATTTGACCTGGTTCACGCAGGCCGCAATGCATGGAGACCTTCCCGCAGTCAGCTATCTCAAGGCGCCTGCTGCGCAAGATGGCCACCCGGGGAATTCGTCGCCGCTCGACGAACAGGTTTTCATCGCCCAGACGATCAACTTCCTCCAGTCGCTCCCCACTTGGGACAGCACGGCCGTAATCATCACCTACGACGACTCCGACGGCTGGTACGACCACGTGATGGGGCCGGTGCTCAACCAGTCGGTTTCCGGAGATGATTCGCTGAACGCCACGGGTTCTTGCGGCATCGCGGGCAATTCCCTCGAAGGCCTTCAAGGCCGCTGCGGATATGGTCCGCGCCTTCCGTTCATCGTTGTTTCGCCTTATGCCAAGGAGAACTTCGTCGATAGCACGCTGATCGACCAAAGCTCGGTCGTTCGCTTCATTGAGGACAACTGGGGCTTGCCGCGCATCGGCAACGGCTCGTTCGACTCGTTCGCCGGCTCGATTCTCAACATGTTCAACTTCAAGAGCAAGCGCGACGATATCGTCTTGATCGATCCTTCGACGGGACTGGTCGTGAACACAAGAGGTGACAAGGACTGAGACAAAATTCCCCGTAGTGCCCCCGCCGCACAACGCCCCTGGCCCGAGCCGGATCCCGGCTCGGGCCAGTATTTTTTAGCCGAGCCCGTTTGCGGTGCCCTTGTGCCCGTTGAGAATCATTTCGCGGAAAGCCTTCAGAAGATCGCGGTCCCACCAGCCCTTGGCCGATTCTCTGTCCATAATTTCCAGCGCCTCCCCCGGAGAAGAGGCCTGCCGGTACGGCCGGGTCGTAGTCAACGCGTCGTAGACATCTACAAGCTGAAGAATCGATGCGGTGACCGGGATCTCGTCGCCGCGCAGGCCGTCCGGATAGCCCGAGCCGTCGCGGTGCTCGTGATGGTGGCGAATGATCGGCAGCACCAGCCGGAATGTCCGCATCGGCTTGCAGATGTGTTCGCCCACGACGGGATGCTTTCGCATGATCGCCATATCTTCAGGAGAAAGCGGATCCGGGTTCAGCAGGATGGCGTCCGGCACGACAACTTTTCCGATATCGTGAACGATCCCCGCGCGCCGCAGCGCCTTCAGCTGCTCCTCGGGCAATCCTAGTTTTTCGCCCAGCCGCGCCGACATTTCTGACAGCCTCTCGCAGTGTCCTCCGGTATACGGATCCCGTGCCTCGATGCTGTGCGCCAGCGTGAAGAGCACCGATTCCGCGTTCTCCAGTTCGTCCGTGTATTGCTTCAGCCGCAGCAGCGAACGCGTCCGCGCCAAAAGCTCATTCATATCGATCGGCTTGCTCAGGAAATCGTCAGCGCCCGCGTTGATGCCTTTGATGCGATCCTCGGTTTCCGAAAGCCCCGTGATCAGCACCACCGGGGTGAGGCGCGTTTCAGGAGTCGCTTTGATTCGCCGACAAACTTCAAATCCACTCATCCCCGGCATCACGATATCCAGCAGGATCAGGTCGGGCCGGAAAGACGCGCACTGCGCCAGCGCTTCGTCACCATTGCCCACGTCATGAACCTCAAAGCCCTCGCGCCGCAACAGCGTGGTCAGCGCCATTCTTGCGGCGGGGTGATCGTCAGCGATTAAAATTCGTTCCGCCATTTACTCCATCCATCATGACTGCACTGGGTCAGCGATCGAATTTGGCGTGCACATCTCGGGCCAATTCTTTAGGTACTGGAACTGCCGTCTGCCTCCCTTATAAATTAGACGCGACCCCACTATTTAACGGCGCAAGTTGGAAGCAGTGATGCGGTGTTTGGATGCTTCCGCACTCGATAGTCTCTCTTAAGCCGGCTGTAATTGCGTCCACCGTAATCCAAATCCCTACATGGCGTGGCGCGGATTGTACTCGAACTTTTCCGAATGGGAGAAATTTTTTCACAGCGGGATTCTGCGGGGAGTCCGCGCTTACTTCGCGCTCGCTCGCACTCCGATAACCGGCACAGCGAAATTATTCGGTTCGCAACGCATAAGGTGTATAAAAAAGCGTGCGCTGAAAATGTACACACATCTGATTCATTCGGACCGAAACAAGCTTTTCGACGCATTTCTTTCCGCCCTTTGCCTCGTCATCGCGTGCTCCCTTGCGATCTCAGCGCAGACAGGCCTTTCTTCCGCGCAGCTCACAGTCGAGCGAATCTACGGCGCGCCAAGCCTCAGCGGCAACTTGACCGAAGGCGTGCAATGGTCGCCGGACAGCGCGCGCATCTCGTTCATGCAGCAGGATCCAGGCGATCCTTCGAAAAGCGAACTATGGACGATGAACCCGGCCACAGGTCAAAAGAGCGTGCTTCTCAACGCGACGCAGTTAGGCCGCTTCCTTCAGCCGGAAAAAGCCGCGGCGATTCAATCCACGGGCCTGGGTCGCGTCGCTGCAAAGGATTATTTCTGGTCGCCCCACGGCAACGCGCTCCTCTTCAAAAGCGCCGGACGCCTCGTATCGGTCGACCTGCGTACAATGACGTCAAAAATTCTTGTCGATAGCAAATCTGACGTCAGCGATCCCAAATTTTCGCCCGACGGCAAGTGGGTCAGCTACCTGCAAGGCGAAGACATCTGGCTCGCAAACATCGCCACCGGCGCGGCGAAGCAACTCACTACGGGAGGCAACGAAGACCTGCTCAACGGCCAGCTCGATTGGGTCTACCCCGAGGAACTCGACCTTGAGACCGCCTACTGGTGGTCTCCCGATTCGCAGAAGATCGCCTTTCTCCAATTCAACGAGCGCCCCGTCACGAAATATCCCATCGTCGACCTCGACGGCAAAATCGAGACGACCGATTATCCGCAAGCGGGTGAGGCCAATCCCATCGTGCGCGTCGGCGTCGAGCCCATCACGGGAGGCGAACCCGAATGGATGGACACCGGCGCGGACACGGACATTTATCTCCCGCGCGTCGATTGGGTCCCTGATAGCGAGTCTTTGCTCGTCGAACGCCTCGATCGCGCGCAGAAAAGGCTAGACCTTCTTCTCGCCGGCGCTGCCACAGGAAAATCCCGCACAATCCTCACCGAGCAAGATCGTTACTGGGTCAACGTGAGCGATCTCCCGATTCGCTTTTTCGCCGACGGCAAGCGCTTCCTCTGGACCAGCGAGCGCACCGGCTTCTGGCACATCTATATTTACGATACCGCCGGCAAGATGCTCGATCAGCTCACGAGCGGGAATTGGGAAGTCACCGCCGGCGGCGGATTCGGCCCGAGCGTCGGCAATCGCTTCAGTCTCGACGAGAAGCACGGCTACGTCTATTTCATCTCGAACAAAGACAACGCCACCGAGCGCCAGCTCTACCGCGTCTCGCTCTCAGACAAATCCGTCACTCGCGTCACGATGGCGCCTGGCACGCACAGTGTGCTGATCTCACCCGATGCGAGCGCCTTTGTCGACACGTTCTCAGACGCAACAACTCCGCCTCGCCAGCTCGTGACGCGCGCCGACGGCTCGCAAATCGCCGCCCTCAATGAGAATCGCGTGCCCGAATTGGCCGACTATCATCTTTCGCCCGTCGAGTTTCTCAAAGTGCGCGCCGACGACGGCGCCGAACTCGACGCGTCGATCGTCAAGCCGCGCGATTTCGATCCAGCGAAAAAATACCCGGTAATTGTGTACGTCTACGGCGGCCCGGACGTGCAAAACGTGGTGAACGCCTGGGACGGTTCCCCGTTTCTTTGGCGCGAAATGATGGCCGAGAGGGGCTACATTATTTTCAGCCTCGATAATCGAGGGGCCTATGGCCGCGGACACGAATTCGAGACTCCGCTTTATCATCATTTTGGAAAAATCGAGCTCGCAGACCAACTCGCAGGTGTGAAGTACCTGAAATCGCTTCCCTACGTCGATCCCTCGCGAATCGGAATTTACGGCTCGAGCTACGGCGGCTACATGACGCTCGCAGCCATGTTCAACGCGGCCGGCGTCTTCAAAGCCGGCGCCGCGATTGCGCCCGTCACCGATTGGCGCCTCTACGACACGATTTACACCGAGCGCTACATGGGCCGCCCGCAAGACGATCCCGAGGGCTATCGCGATTCATCGCCCGTGAATCAGGCCGGCAAACTGGAAGGCAAGCTCTTTGTCGCTCATGGCACGGGTGACGACAACGTCCACTTCGCAAACACAGCCGACCTGCTCAACGCGCTCATCCTGCACGGCACTTATCCGAACGATCTCCTAATTCTCCCCGGACGCGGCCACGGCATGAGCGACGCCCCCGCCCGCATCGAACTCTACAAACAACTCACCGCCTTCTTTTTGAATAATCTGTGAAGTCGGTTTTCGTAGCGGCCACCGTCGCCCGTGAATTTGCGCGCTTCTCGCTGGGTGCCGTTGTCGTTGTTTTACGTAGCGAGCGGCTTTCTTTTCAGCCGCTCACCTGTCAAACTCCGCGCCACCATCGCGAAGCCACTCAGGCCGCGCCGTAGCGCTCTATGCCCTTTACTTCCTTTGCCTCCCTTGCTCCGCTGCCTCATTTAATTCGCCGTCGGCTCCTCGATATGATCGATAACCATCGATTCAACCGGTGCCGTCGTCGATTCCAGCTTCAACCCAAGCCGTTCCTTCAGCGCCTCCAGAAACGTTGGCGCATCCGGCTCCGCAGCCTCCGCCCCATCTGGTGTAACGGGACTCGGCCCGGCAAAGTTCATCAAAAAATCGAAAGATCCACTCAGCCCGGTCCGGTCGATCACAGGTCGATCGAGATTCGCCGTTGGAGCGATCGGCATATCATTCGCGATTTGGCTCATGCTCACGTTTCTCGAACCCCACGTCATGAGCTGTGCGCCATTTACAGGTCGCCGCAAGCCCATCAGTGTGTAGCACATCGGCGGAAAATGGCCGACGCTCAAAATGAGTCCTGGAGCCCCCGTCCCGAACTCCGGCTTGGTGCTGCACGGCGGATCCTCGGCATAGCGCCGAAGATCCGGTCCTGTCCTTCCAGGGTTCACGAGCACCAGCGCAAAAACGGGCGTCACCTTCGTTTCGAAGTGCGCTTTAAGCTGGAAGCGATCGGCCAGTAGCGACTGCATCATCAGTCGCATTTGGTCCTTCGTACTCGGTGATGCAGCGCGCGCTTCGATATCGAACCTCTCGCTTGTGGCCCACTTCGGCAATTGAGATTCCAAAGTTCGAAGTTCGAAAGGCGGCAGCTTGTAAGCAAAGCTGATAAACGTGGCGAGCGGAAACTCGGCCGAAAACAGTGTCATATTGCCCGGATAAGCATCGCCGCTATCAAGCGCAAAGCTGGGACTGTGTCCGATCTTATCGGATGTGTCCGGCTTGACCGAGGCCACATCAAACGCCATCTTCCCGCCTGCCGCCTGTTCCCAATCCGCACTCTGCGTCTGCGGACGCGGTTTCGCCGCAATCGCCAAACAAAAAACGCTGAATAGCAGAAGCACCTTGCGCATGGCCCCTCCCGCGTGGCACAGCCACTCGTGGCCGTGCGTCTCGAATTTGCCTTTGTAGCGGCCGCCTCTTGGGCGGGCGCCGTTGCCGTTGACTTGCCCGCCGTTCGTAGGCGCGAGTGGCTTTCTTTTCAGCCGCTCAGCGATCAAACTCCGCCCATTATCGCGGAGCCAGACAATTAGGAAGCCCACCTGCGATTCGCCCACTTCCTCTGCTTCCTCTACCTCCTCTAATTCGCCGTCGGCTCCTCGATATGATCGATCACAAGCGATCGCACCGGACCAGTCGCGGATTCCAGCTTCAACCCAAGCTGATCCCGCAAGATGTCCACAAATGACGGCGCTGTATCATCCGTTGAGACACCACCACGCGATAGGCCGTGAGGCAAGTCAATTGTGAAATCGAATTCTCCGGTCAGCCCAGTGTGATCGACTACAGGGCGATCAATGTTGGCCGGTGGCAGCGCCGCCAAGTATTCGGCGATTTTTTGGATTGTTACATCACCCGCGGTTACCCGAATACCCCCATTTGGCACGTCTTGGGCGGTCATTGTTCCGCAGGCTGGCGTAGGCGCCCCATCAGCAAGCCGGCTCCGTCCAAATGGGTTCATTGGATCTATGCACGGTTTCGCGTCCGAATAGGGCGTCAGCTGAGGGCCGGTTTTTCCCGGGCTAACCAGCACCAGATTGAAGATCGGCTGCTCGTGCATCTCAAAATGGACGACAAGCTTGAATCGATCGGTGAGCAATGCCTGCATCATCAGCCGCATCTGGTCTTTTGCCGCACTCACCCGCCCACGCGCCTCAATATTGAAACGCTCCGTGCGCGTCCACTTCGGCAGCTCGGCACGCATCGCAGTTTCTTCTTGCAGACCAAGCTTGTACGCAAACGAAATGAAATTGGCCACGTCGGAGTTGCTGACCGAAAGAAGCCCGCCGGTCGGCGCATAAGCGTCGTCTGGCCCGAGCGGCACATTCGAATGAATCGCGTCGCCATGTGGCGGCATCCCCGACGTATTCTGCCGTACCGACACCACATCAAACGCCATCTTCCCGCCCGCGGCGATCTCCCATTGCGGCGTCGACGGCTGTTCGGAAGTAGATTGAGAAGGCGCGGAAGCAGCTAACAGAATGAAGGCGCAACAAACTGTCAAAACGGGCGCTGTAACACGAATTAAACCGCGTTTAGCTCGCAAAACCGACGAATTCTGCACGTTCGCTCCAATCGCAAAACCGGCTACTGCTCGCCAGAGATGCCCACTACCTGTCGCAGGTTGGCTTCTACATATCTGAATTTGTTAATCATCACGCGTCAAATCTGGAGAATAGCTTCTAATCGATACGAGCGGGATATAGCCACCAAAGTTCGTGGCTCGTATACTGGCCTTGTTGGTGGAGGTTCCCATGGCCGTTATCGTCCAGGATGAACTTAACGTATACGAATCGGCAGAAGCGCGATTCGAGGCCGCCGCAAAAAAACTCGGGCTGGAAGAGGGCGTGTATCGCTATCTGAAATATCCCGATCGCGAAATCACAATTTATATCCCCGTCGCGCGCGATAGCGGCCATATGGAAATTTTCACGGGCTACCGCGTGCTGCATTCCAACGTCCGCGGCCCCGGCAAAGGCGGCATTCGCTTCGCGCCAAATGTCTCGCTCGACGAGGTCCGCGCCCTGGCCGCATGGATGACGTGGAAATGCGCGGTCGTGAATATCCCCTTCGGCGGCGCAAAGGGCGGTGTCATTTGCGATCCCTCGAAAATGTCGAAAACCGAGCTCGAGCGCCTCACGCGCCGCTATACAGCGCAGCTTTCCGATTGGTTCAGCCCCGAGCGCGACATTCCTGCGCCGGACATCGGCACCAACGAACAAACGATGGCTTGGGTCATGGATACCTACGCCATGCACGTGAATCAGGCGACCACCGCCGTCGTCACCGGCAAGCCGCTCGAACTCGGCGGCTCGCAAGGACGCCACGAAGCCACTGGGCGCGGCCTGATGTTCTGCTGCAATAGCGTGGTCGCAAAACTCGGCCTGAAGCGCGAAAACTGCCGCGTCATCGTGCAGGGATTTGGAAACGTCGGCTCGCAAGCGGCGCTGCTGATGCACGAGGCGGGCTATCGCATTGTCGGCGTGGCCGATATCCACGGCGGCCTCCACAACGAATCCGGCTTCGATATTCCGAAACTTTTCGATTGGGTCTATACACAGCGGCGGCCATTGCCGGAATTTCCGGCGGGCGGCGAAAAAATGTCGGCGCAGGAAATTTTGTTTCGGCCGTGCGACATTCTCTTGCCCGCCGCAACGGAAAATCAAATCACGGCGCAAAATGCGCAGCGGCTCGATTGCCGCGTTCTGTGCGAAGGGGCAAACGGCCCGACGACTTGGCACGCCGATCCGATCGTCGAGAAGAAAGGAATTTTCGTCATCCCGGATATCCTGGCAAACGCGGGCGGTGTGACCGTCAGCTACTTCGAATGGGTGCAGGATCGCCAGGGATTTTTCTGGCGCGAGAGCGAAGTAAACGAGCGATTGCAGGATGTGATGGATCGCAGCTTCGGGGAAGTAGTCCGCTATGCGGAAGCGAATCACGTTTCCAATCGCGCGGCAGCTTATATGGTCGCAATTCAGCGTGTTGCGCGAGCCCTTACGTTGCGCGGCTTTTACGCCTGAAAATCACGGCAGCGCGGAATCCGCTCGTTTGGGCGGCATCCACCGCGCGCATTTTTATTGTGGGCGCTTTCAGAAAATTTTTTCCTTCCATTCGCCACCCGAAGTGATATCGTGTCGGCACTCTCGGGGGTTATATTTTGCAAAGCTGCTCCATTTCGCCCGGCACGCACAAGCCGGAGTCCGAACATCGTCGCGATATTTGTCTCGCCGGCCAGTGGCTGCGCGAACGCGGCTTCGTCCCGTCAACGGATGGAAACATTTCGCTCCGATTGGACACGCACCGAATCCTCACAACGCCCACATGCGTGAACAAAGGGCTGATGGAGCCGGATGATCTGATCATCACCGAGCCTGACGGCAAGAAACTGAGTGGAGAGCGCGGACCATCGTCCGAACTGGGGATGCATCTCCTGATTTATCGCTGCCGGCCGGATATTCACGCCGTCTGCCACGCGCATCCTCCCGTCGCGAGCGGCTTCGCCGCGGCGGGAGTCTCGCTAAACAAGGCGCTTCTTTGCGAAGCGGTCTTTTCACTCGGCACAATCCCCGTCGCGCCGTACGCGATGCCCGGCACACCGGCGCTTTCCGCCGCTCTTGAACCCTTCGTGCATGGCCACGATGCAATCTTAATGGGCAATCACGGAGTCGTTACCTATGGACCGGATCTCTTCACGGCATTCGGACGAATGGAGGCTGTGGAGCATATCGCGCGCGTTACGCTCGTCACCGAGTTGCTCGGCAAGCAGAATCTGCTTTCGGGCGGCGACGTCGCTCAGCTGCTGGCGCTGCGGGCACGCGCGGGGATCGGTCCTCCCGCCACCGCGCATGCCGAGGCGCTAATTACGTCCGATGCGAATGAGACCGAGCGCATCACGTTGACACGCCAGGAATTGGACGCTCTGATCGACGACGCGTTGCGGAATCATCGGTCGCGGCAATAGCCCATTCGCATCGAATGATTACTGTGCGATAGTTACGTAACGAGTTTTCCCGCTGAAGTGAATTTCCTTCACCGCACCTTGCTCCGCGAGGAGATTGGAATAGGGCGATTTTTGTGCAGAGTCCTTCCACTCCACATTTGCCTGCGCGACGGTTTTACCGTTTTGAAGGAACATCACTTTGGTGTCGTCGGCCTTCACGGTGTACGTGCCGGGAGCAATGGAAGTGCCGCCAAGCGTTACCGCGGTCATAACGTTCAGAGTGGTTGCGAGATCGCCCTTGTTGGCCGCAGTGTTCGCATGAACGGCCGAGGACGCGAAGAACATCAGCGCAACTGCAACAAACGCGATCGACAATCTAAAGCTGGTGCGGGACATATTTTCTCCTTTTGGAAAGTGCTACTTAGCGATCAGACGCTGCAAGATCGCGCAAAGGAGCAAGCTGGCGCAATTTTTTACAAAACA
The DNA here is from genome assembly GCA_035275865.1 of Candidatus Acidiferrales bacterium. Taxonomy (GTDB): domain Bacteria; phylum Acidobacteriota; class Terriglobia; order Acidiferrales; family UBA7541; genus Palsa-295. Next base: position 11,851 of record DATEME010000236.1, read on the forward strand.
GCGACTTTCGCGTGATCTTTCGCTTCGCCGCATAAAATAAGTCGTTTTGCGGCATCGATCTATCCGGATTTGGCGGCAAATTTTCTTCGTTCTACGGTTTTTTGTAGAATGCCTAAACTCCGAAATTTTGTAGGATCGTTGTTTCTCTCTTGCTCCTTCATTTTGCAGATACGAAGTCTTGCCCGGATTTGTTTCGCGTTTTGGCGCGTTCGTTGACACATTTTTTGCGCTAACCGATAATCGCTGCTCATGATTGGGATGCTCCGTGGCACGCTCTTGGAAAAACGCCCCAACCAGGTCCTGCTCGATGTGGCGGGTGTGGGATATCAGGTGCAGATTCCGCTTTCCACGTTTGCGGGTCTCGGCGCGTTGCACCAGGAAGCGACTCTTCTGATCCATACGCACCTGCGCGAAGACGCACTTTCGCTCTACGGATTTCTTACCTCACGCGAAAAACAGTGCTTTGAGTTGCTGATTTCCGCTTCTGGCGTTGGACCGTCCCTCGGCCTGAAAATTCTTTCGGGCATGGGAATGGACGATTTGGTTCCAGCCATTCGCAAGGGGGATATCGCGCAGCTTGTTCGTATTCCCGGCGTTGGAAAAAAGACTGCGGAACGGATTGTCGTGGAGCTGCGTGACAAGCTTGCGGCCGTGGACGTGCCCGGCAGCGGAAGGCCGGCGACTCGTTCGCAGCTTGAGGCGGACGTCGGATCAGCCTTGGTGAATCTTGGTTACGATCCGCGGGCCGTGGAGAAGGCGATCGAAAAGGCACGACCCGCTCACGGCGGGGATTTTGAGACGCTGCTTCGAGCCTCTCTGCAAATCCTCGGGGCTTCGGCCATGCAGAAATCAGCGCAGGCCGGAATCGAATAATCTGAAATGGCAGAGACTCGCAACCGAATCATTTCCGGCAAAGCCTTCGATGAAGACGCTCGTCTGGACGCGAGCGTTCGCCCGATCAGTTTCGCCGATTATATCGGTCAGGATCGCGTGAAAGAGAATCTGCAGATTGCTGTACAAGCAGCGCGTGCACGCGGCGAAGCTTTGGATCATGTCCTCCTGTATGGGCCGCCGGGACTTGGCAAGACGACCCTCGCACAAATTCTTGCAAATGAGATGGGTTCGGCAATCAAAATTAGCTCCGGACCCCTGCTTGAGAAAAAAGGCGATCTGACGGCCGTCCTTACGTCGCTTGATCCGCGCGACTTTTTCTTTCTCGACGAGATTCACCGTCTGCAGGCCGCGCTGGAGGAGATTCTCTATCCCGCGATGGAGGATTTCCGCGTCGATCTGATTATTGGACAGGGGCCCGGCGCACGAGTCCATCCGTATCAGTTGAATCATTTCACGTTGATCGGCGCGACTACGCGAGCGGGGCTGATCATGGCGCCTCTGCGTTCGCGTTTTGGGATCGTTCACCGCCTCGAATTCTATACGCCCGAGGATCTGCTGCGTATTGTTACGCGATCGGCCGGAATTTTGGGGATCACGATCGATCGCGAGGGTGCGCTCGAAATTGCGCGGCGCAGCCGCGGCACGCCGCGCGTTGCAAATCGATTGTTGCGGCGCGTGCGCGATTACGCGGAGGTGCGCGCTCAGGGGCATATTACGCTTGGAGTGGCTCGCGATGCGCTGGCGATGCTCGGAGTCGACGAGCACGGCCTCGACGACACGGACCGCAACTTATTGCTTGCGATCATTCAGAAATACTCCGGCGGGCCTGTCGGACTGAATACTTTGGCCGCCGCGCTCAGCGAGGAAGAAGACGCAATTGAGGAAATTTACGAGCCCTATCTGATGCAGCTCGGCTTGATCGATCGAACACCGCGTGGCCGCGTCGCGACGGCGCTCGCGTATAAGCACTTCAAACTGGAAGAACCGCGGCGACAACCGGATCTTTTCTAAATCCAATTCCGCCAAATGCGGAGAGCGTTCTTCATGCCCTCCGCATGACGGATCTGCTTGCGAAAATCCTGAAACGGTTATTGTCTGGTGTTAGTGGCGGCAGCCGCGCGTGCCTGGCGTTCGCGCGTCAAGTGCGGCACGATGCCGATGATCCTCTCGATGAGCATGAGTTGGCCGCGGTGGTGCATCTCGTGTTCTTTAACGCTGAGCAGCATATCAAAACGAGTCCGCGACGCGGGGTTCCCACCGGGCGGCATCGAAACGCTTTCAGCGAGAAAATCGTCACTGAGACTCTCGAGCCAAGCAGCCCACGCTTCGCCGTTAGTACGCAATATCTCGACGATCTGTACTTTCGTGCGCGGCTTTTTCTCTTCTGCGGCCATTCGCTGCATCAGCGCCGGAAAATCGAAGCCGGCGAATGTTGAAAGCTTCTGTTTCGCATGAACCTCTTCCTGAAACGCTGTGGCGACTGCGATGTGCGTCAGCAGCTCCGCGACGCTGCGTGTGTCCGGCGCGGCCCGAAAGGCATATTTGTCTTCGGGAATATCTTCGGCGATTTGTAACGTATTCTTGCGGACGGTGCGTAAACTTGCTGCCAGCTGTTTTCCCCCGTAATGGTTCACGGAACATCTCCTTAATTTGAGATCGTCGGGGCCATCGCGTGGTCCCATCTTCGCATCAGATGCGCCATTCTGAATTCAGATGCGCATAACTACACGAATTTTTACGGCTGTCTTTCGGCGGACATTTCGTAGAGCTTCACGACCGTATTCCAATTGCGGACGGTGGTTTTCTGGCCCAAAACTTTATCGAGCATATAGAGCCTGGCATTGCCAAAGCCGTTTGGACAATGGAGATAGAGTTCGCGGCTCGAGACACGAAAGCGCTCGGGGCCAGTGTCTATCGCGCGAAGAGCAGCCAGTGCTTTGCCGGTTGGCGTTTGCTGAAGAAAAGTGACAGCCAGCCGTGCGATCTCGATGTTCGGCTCCTTCAAAAACGGATTGCCGGCGCGGATTGCAGCAAACTCTTCGGCGGTTCTTACGATCACGGAAATTGGGAGGCGCGATTCGCCGGCCAGGCGTTCTTCAAGCCGCTGCGCCCATCCAGTGGCGGATCCTGAAGCGGCGAAGACAAGATTTCCGCTCTGAGCATACGTCCGCACGTTGCTTCCGCCAAGCTCGGAGCACAGGACGCGCAGACGATCCATCTTGAGCGCGTTGCCGCCCACGTTGATACCTCGGAGAAGGGCGACGAATGTGATAGAAGGACGAGCCATCCGGGTTCCCCGGCACTAACTTGGCAGAACTCATTGGCACAGGCAAGAGTCTGATTTTGGGTATTACGCAAACGTTTGGGAGGAATCGATTCCGTGCTAATGCGTGACCTCGGCCGGTTCCGCGTAGCCTTGAAGCCGATCGATAGCCAAGCCCGCCTGAACGGCGATTACCGCAAAGACATTGAGATGTTCCACGGTGAACATTCCACGTTTCGAAAGATTGTCCACATAAAGCAGCCCGCGAATGCGATTGGCCATTCCCAGCGGCGCGCACATGGCGGACTGAATTCCGGCATTCACAAGGCTGCTGGTCGCAGCGAATCGTGAGTCGGCTTGGCCATCCGTTACAAGCAACGGCATTCCCGATTGCATCACCTGGCGGATAATCGTGCGGGAAATGATCAGCTGCGGAGCCGCCGGGTCGCGCTCTACATCGGCTTTATAACGGATAACGGCAGGTTTGAAACCATAGTTTCCCTTTGCCAAGTCGATCTTCGTCGCAGAGTCTTCGTCGAGTAGCATGCTGTAAGCGCGCTCGGCGCCCGCAATCTCGAGAACGAGGTCGAGAATCCTGTGCGTCAGCTCATCCACGCGCTCGATTTGGCCGAGTG
>DATEME010000237.1:0-3662 GCA_035275865.1 Candidatus Acidiferrales bacterium
GCGGCGCTCGTGGCGGGCGTGACCTTCGCCGGAACCCAATTCGCCGTTTCGAATTATTGGGGGCCGTTCACGGCGGACATTCTGGCGGCCGGGCTTTCGATGGCCGTGCTGCTGGGTTTTCTCCGCGTTTGGAAGCCGCAATCGGAAAATTTGGGAGAAGCACAAGCGCCGTCACGAGCGTTGGAAAGCGGCAAGAGGCTTTCGGCCGCGCAGGCATTCGCGGCGTGGATGCCGTGGATTTTGCTGGCGGCTGTCGTTGTGCTGTGGTCGCTGCTGAACGTGCCCGCGCATGGACAGATAGGGATTCACGTTCCGCGTTTGCACAACGCGGTGCTGATCACGCTGTATCAGAAGCCTTACGCCGCGCTTTATACGTATCAGCCGCTGGCGACGGGCACGGCGGTGCTTGTGGCCGTATTGCTTTCCGCGATTTTTTTGCGAGCGCGACCGACGGTGATCGCTCGTTCCGGCTGGACCACGTTTCGCCAGCTTCGGATTCCCGCTTTGACGACGATCGTGATCGTGGGCATGGCGTATCTCTACAACTATTCGGGAATGGCTTACACCCTGGGCGACGCGATGGCGCGCACGGGCCACATTTTCCCCGTGCTCAGCAGCTATCTCGGATGGGCGGCGTGTTTTCTGAGCGGCAGCGACACTGCCAGCAACGTGCTCTTCGGGAATTTGCAAGTCGTCGTGGCGCACCAACTGCACATCAGTCCAGTGCTGCTGGCCGCGACGAATTCTTCAGGCGCGGTCGCGGGCAAAATGATTTCGCCGCAGAACATCGCGATTGGCGTGACGACGGTCGGCCTCGTGGCGCAGGAAGGGAAGGTGCTGCGCTCGACGTTTTGGCATTCCGTGATTTTCGCCGCGCTGATCAGCGCCTTGGCTTACGTACAGGCGTATTGGATTATCCGGATGGTTCCGCAATAAGGATCAATTCAAAGTGGGATGATCCACGTGATCGACGACGATCTCCTGGACTTCGCCCGTTTGCGAATCGAGTTTCAAGCCTAGCTGGTCTTTCAGTGCTTCGAGGAAGGTTGGCGCGCTCTGGTCCGCCGCGGGATTCGGCATGAAAGGCAATTGCGGCGCGAAATCGATTCGGAAATCGAACGTTCCCGTCAGGCCCGTGCCGTCGATCACGGGCCGTCCTAATTCACCGATCAGTTGCCCCGCGGTGTCGATTGTGCTCGCGATGAGCGCCATGGTGACGTTTCGCCCACCGACGCCGACGCTGGCGCGCTTGTCCGTTGGAATCATCATCACCGAGCCGCACTCTGCCGGATAGCCGGCATCGACTGTGCTGGTCGTGAAAGGAAGCGCAGACGCCGCCGTGGCCGGCGCGCACGCCGGTGAATCGTCCGTGTGCGCACGAAGCTGCGGGCCGAATTTTCCGGGCTTATCGAGGACGAGCGCGAAGACCGGTTGCTCGCGCGTTTCGGTATGAATGGCGAGCTTGAAGCGGTCCGCGAGCAGCGATTGCATCATCAGGCGAAATTGATCTTTGGTGGGATTGCCCGCCGAGCGCGCTTGAACGTCAAAAAAATCCTGCATCGTCCATTTTGGCAGATTGCTGTTAAGAGATTGCAGTTGGCCGGGCAGAAGTTTGTACGCGAAGGAGATATACACAATCAGCGGCCAATGCGTCGCCTGGAAGAGGCCGCCAGTTGGTGAAAATGTGTCGCCGGGTGCGAGTGGAACGTTGGACGCCGGCATGACTCGTTGACCCGATGCGTCAGGTGGATCTTCTTTCACCGATGCTACGTCAAATTCGAGATGGCCGCCCGCAGCTTTTTGCCACGCGGGCATGCCCGACGGGGAAGTTTGCGGGGCGGAGCTTTGCGGCGCCGGATTCGGTGCGGCGGGCGATTGCGCGCGCGTCGGAATTGCGATGGAGAACAGCGCAGCCAAAGCCGTTGGTATCGCAAGGAAGTCCAGGCATGTTGGGCGGAGCCGCCGCATCGTGTCGCCATTCTGACACTTTGCGCAATTTTGGCATAGAATCGAAATATGGCGACGCCGAGCGCGCCTCATGAGACGAATATGACCGATCAGACATGGACTGCAGTCGATACGTACCTCTCGCAGCTTTACATTCCACGCGATCCCGCGCTTGATTCCGCTCTTGAATCGAGTAATGCGGCGGGCCTCGATCCGATCAACGTTTCGCCGATACAAGGCAAGTTCCTTCATATATTGGCGAAGAGCCACGGCGCGAAAAATATTCTCGAGATAGGCACGCTTGGCGGCTACAGCACGATCTGGCTGGCTCGCGCTCTGCCCGCAAATGGCCGGCTTGTCACGCTCGAAGCCAGTCCGCGGCATGCGGAGATCGCTCGCGCCAATATCGCGCACGCCGATCTTTCGGGCGCGGCCGAGGTTCGCCTGGGACGCGCACAGGATACCCTACCGCGGCTGCTCGCCGAGCATCGCGGACCATTTGACTTTATTTTTATCGATGCAGATAAGCCCGGATACACCGAATACTTTTCCTGGTCTCTCAAGCTGGCGCATCGCGGCACGCTGATCATTGCGGACAACGTGGTCCGCAAAGGCGGAGTAGCGGACCCTGCCAACACAGATGCGAACGTGCAAGGCGTGCGGCGGTTCCACGAGGCGGTCGCCGCCGAGCGCCGCGTGATCGCGACAACCATGCAAACCGTGGGCGCCAAGGGTTACGACGGCTTCACAATTATTTACGTAAACGCCTAAGGGGAGTCCAGCGGAGATTGGTAGCGATACCGGGATTCGAACCCGGATTTTAGCCTTGAGAGGGCTACGTCCTAACCCTTAGACGATATCGCCAAACGCGCCTTCCTTCGCGAATTCTGCAGAATGAGATCCTCAATGCGAAGGAATCGTGCGGAAAGCCAAATCGATTTTCCCACGCTAACAATGTAGTTGCAAGCCGAGGCGCCGCGATCATGCGATTTCAAAACCGCGCCAAACCAATCCGTTGAGGCACCCGGTTGTCAGCTCCTCGCCGGTTCTGGTCTGTGCGAAGAGAACGACGGAATTCTGCGGCGCGTCCAGGAAACGATCCGCTCGAAATGGCTCTTGCGCCAGGCGACTTCGAAGAAATTGAGCAGCAGCGCGAGCACAAGCAGGAACGGCCATAATTCTTCGCTTTGCAGCCCCTGCGAACCGTTTTTATCAAGCAACTGCGCGACGGTGGGATTTACCGTGCCGCCCGTGGCGCGCGCGATTTCCTCCAGCAGCGGCACATTGACGGATTTCGAATTCAGCTCCTCCGGCGCACGCACGAAACCGACCGCCGGCAACAGTGACGAAGGCCCCTCTGCCGCCACGCGATACAGGCCGCTCTGATTTGCATCGATGGCCGCTTCGTAATGGTCGGGTGCGGTCTCATGCAGTGTGATTCGGTGCGCGGAATGATCCGGCGTAGTCACCATGACGGAAAGCGGCTCGAGAGATTTCAGAATCGTCGCTGCACTCTTGTCAGGGCCTTCGGTGACGTCGTACGTCACTGTCGTTTGTGTTCCGTCTTCGCTGAAGCGCACGCCCGTGCGGACGACAGCGTCATGGCGGCTCATATCGCGCACCATTTGCGGCCAAAACGCGCCATACGAATGCCATCGCACCCATCCCGCGGACCATCGCGCGCGCGAATCGGAAAGAAACGCGGCGACTCGCCC
>DATEME010000238.1:0-5218 GCA_035275865.1 Candidatus Acidiferrales bacterium
ACTCGTTATGACGCCGCCTCGCAGATCCTGCTGCTGACCGCTTGTCCGCTTCCTGGTCCGATTCCGGGTCTGACAGGCTGGGCAATGACCCGCGTGTTCACCTTTGCGGGGCGCAGTTACCAGCAACTTATGGCTGGGCTCGGGATTTTGTTCGCCGCGGTTCTTGCCGCAGCGGCCTTGCTGACCCAGCTCACGCTGAAATGGTCTCGTCATGTCTCGCAGATCGAAAGTGCACTGCAAGCGCACGATATTGCTGAGTTGCCGGCGCTTCCCAGAACCGGCGAGCGCGAACTGGACCGCATTGTGACAGCGCTGAACGAGGCGACGGATCGGCTTGCCGATGCCCGCCGGCGCGCCGACGAACTGGCGCACCGGGTGGCAATCGGCGAGCGCCTGGCGGCGATCGGTCGGGTCTCGGCCGGGGTCGCCCATGAGATCCGGAATCCTATAGCTGCGATGCGGCTGCGTGCGGAAAACGCGCTTGCTGGCGACGCCGAGCGCAAGAATCAATCACTGTCGATGATAATAGGACAGATCGAACGGCTCGACGGGCTGTTGCAACGGCTGCTGAGCGCAACCGAGCGGGACACTCCTCGGCCCCAACAAAGTTCCTCTCGGCGCCTTCCTTGATTGTTGCATTGCGGATCACGTCGAACTCGCACGCGCCAAGCGCTTGACCCTGGAGCGTTGCGCAGATCCGGGGGTGGCGCGCTTCGATCCCGAGCAGATGCGGCGCGCGATCGACAATCTCGTGCTCAATGCGATCGCAGCCTCGCCCGCCGACAGCCGCATTCTGATCTCGGCCCGCCGAGAAGCCGAAACCCTCATTCTGGCTGTGAGGGATGAAGGTTCCGGACCGCCCGGCGCTATTCGCGACCACTTGTTCGAGCCTTTTGTAACGGGACGCGCCGACGGGACCGGGTTGGGCCTGTCGGTCGTACGCGAGGTTGCAGCAGCCCATGGTGGGGTCGCAAGGCTGGCCAACGCCTCGCCCGGGACCACTTTCGAGATCGTCCTCCCATGGCAACCGTCCTGATCATCGACGATGATGCCGCCATGCGCGAGGCGTTGGCCGAGGCCTCGCGGGACTTCGGCTTTGAAGCGCGTGTAGCTGCCTCCGGCCCGGATGGTATAGCGGCGCTGGAGCATGAAGCCGTCGACGCGGTGCTTCTCGATCTGCGCATGGCGGGGATGGACGGTCTCGAAGTGCTGCGCCTCATCCGTGAAAGACCGCACTCGCCGCCGGTAACGATCCTGACGGCGCACGCCACCGCAACGAATACGATAGAGGCGATGCGGCTCGGCGCGTTTGATCACCTGACTAAGCCTAACCAAAAACATTTGAAATTTTTGCTTTTTTGCTTCTGTGCCGGCCAAACTGCTGCGTGTTGCCACTCGTCGGCGCGGTGGAGCAAACTTCCACACCGATACAATTCGCCAAACTATCAAAGCCGCGCGAGCTTGTCGGTTGGGTAGCCGAAGATCGCCGTCATCCGGCCGCTATGAGCATCGACGTAGGCGAAGGTTCCTCCCTCGATGCGGTATTGTCCCTTCCACCCGACCGTGAAAGTCGTCTCGGTGTCCTCAATGTGGACCGGTTCGGGATCGCCCTCGCGGGCCACCCGCACGGCCAGGTGATCGGTCGCATCGAGCAGCCACGCATCGCCGGTTTCGGTCGAGAACAGGACGAACGGGCCAATCGTCACGATCCGCTCGTCGTGCGCGGCGGCGCGACGCTGAATGTAGCGGACCTCGTCGGCAAGGCGAAAACTCTTGCCGTCCACCACACGTGTGCCCGGTCCCCGTTTAATCCTTGTCCGTCCCGTAGCGCGGGTTCTGGTGTTGGCCATGGAACTCTTCACCCGCCTGTTCGGCCACCTGCTGGCGTTTGTCTACCACTGCTTCGACCGCATCGTCATCCACGGCTACCTGACCGGTCTCTCGCGGCCCGAGCACGTCGTCTACTTCTTCCGCGAGGTGACCGGCGCCCCGGTAATCACCAAGGAGATTCTAAGCGAGCGGACCAGCCAGTACCAGAACTGGGTTGAGGCCTTCGCCCGCAATCATCGCATCCCCTTCGAATGGGCCGAGAAGGGCGTGCGCAAGGAGGATTTTGTCCGCCGCTGGCAACGCCGCATCGTGCGCAACAATGCCTACGGCGTGTATTTTATTTTCAAAAGCCTGGAGGTAGGACCCACCTTCCGCATCGCCGTCCCGAAATATCCCTCCAAGGATCCCAATTACCGGATAGTCGCTCACCAGCGCAGCCGCTTTACCCACTACTATTTCTACATTCGCGATGAAGTGCTGGGTCCGATCGTCATGTGCGTGGGCTCGTTCTTTCCGTTCAAGACAACATACTACCTCAACGGCCATAGCTTCATTGAACAGCAGCTCAATCGTGCCGGCATCACGTTCCGCAAGGACGACAATGCGTTTCTCGCGGTTGCCGACGTCGCAGCGCTGCAGGCCGCCGCCGACAAGCTCAGCCCCAAAATCATCCGCAAACAACTCGACTACTGGACCTTTCTGCTTGGTCCGAAATTCTCCGCCAGGGAGCGCCGGCAGGTCAAACTATCGCGCATTTACGCGATCAGTCAGATCGAGTACTGCCTCAATTTTGTCTTCAAGCGCAACTTTCCGATCCACAAGCTCTTCGAGCGCAGCTGTGAGCTCGGCCTGTGGCGATTGACTGCGCACAAAATCGCCGAGGTCTTCGGCGTGCACCTCAAGCGCAACCACCGCGGCAAGCTCGCCACCGTCATCGATCAGATCGAGCATGGCCATCATGTATTCCGCGCCTATTTCCGCAATGCGGTTCTCCGGCAGTACGAGAAGTTCTCGATGTACCTGCGCAACGAGCTATGCTCCAACAACCTCTACGACTTCGGTCTGAAAAAGGGACTGGATCATCTCGACGAGGTCCGTAACAAATTCCTCGGCATCATCAGCCGGTTCGCGGGTTTCCAGGCGCAGTGGCTCAACGTTCACACCGACTTTCCGTTGCTGCAGAAGATCGCCCTCCCGATTACGGTCGGGTCGGTCCGCTACCCCGGCATCAAAATCCACGACACCCGCATCATCCGCCTCCTCGAGGTTCTCCTACACGCCGGCACGCAAGTCGGCGGCTGGACGGCCCGCGACATCCACGCGGCCGTCCTCACCACGTTCGATCTCTCACCGGACGCCTACGGCCTCAACCAACTACGCTACGATCTGCGCAAGCTCAAAGGACACGCACTGCTCGAGCGTGACGGCGGGCGCTACGCCTATCACCTGACCTCAAAGGGCGTGCAGGTCGCACTCCTCTTCCTGTTCTTCCACAAGCGCTTATGCGGACCGCTTGCCAACAGCCGATTCCACCACCGGCCGGACCCCCGACATCGGCCGAACAGCCGCCTCGAACTCGCCTACCACCGCGCCGACAGGGCCATCCAAAACGTCGTCGACCTCCTCGCCGCCGCCTGACCTTCGACCTGCCTCGCCCCATCAAGCACCGCGCACTGTGTGCATTACTCGACGCCTTTCCGGCGCATCGCCACGCGTGTCACTTCTGCCCGAGAATCGCGAGACTCGGTCACTGTCAAACTCAGCCGCGCGCCTCAACCTCGACATCTCGGCCGCTGATTTGTCGGACTCAGTTGCTCAACGATCTGGAAATGTAGAATCTACGCCCTTTCCCGGACTTCGCCGGGAAAGGGAGGTTCGCCTTTGGCGAACAGCTAACCAGCCTCCCTCGCTTTCTGGCAAAATCATCTGAGGCGAGCGAGGGGGGTGGGCATGACCGCGTCCGACGCGTTTTCCGAGTATTACGCCGAGCTCTTGCAGGGAAGCTACGACTGCGTCGATCGCGTCGTACTCAATGCCTTTTTCCCACTCGCGCAGACGGGAGGTGGCGTTCGTACCTGGTGGCGATGCTTACGCGGCGATGATCTGACGCTAGACGATGAGCATCTGCGCGAGATGGCTGGGACGTTTTCGCGCCGCCTCCATGCATTCTGCGCCAAGCGGGGCATTCCCCTTATCGAGGCGCACGCCCGCGATCGTAAGCATCAATTGGCGCAGCCGCACCTGCCCAACAATCCGAAATTCTACGGACTGTTTCTCGTCATCAAGAGCAACGCTCCGGCCCCGATATGGCAAGTCAAGCACAACCGCGAAGGCCGGATCACCGAGGTCAGCCATCGCAAGAGCTGGCCATATGTCCGGCATTTCTACTTCCACCTGATCGATCGTGAGTGGGGTCATGTAACAATCAGAATCTGCAGCTATCCGCCATTTGGTGCGCAGGTGATCTTGAACGGTCACGAACGAGTCGAGCGTCAAGCCCGGCGCAAGCGGGTCGCCGTCGTCAAGCAGGGCAACTGCTTTATCGAGGGTAGCGATTTTTCGGCAATCAACCGATTGGCCAGCGAGTTCGATCGCATCGAAACCGTCGCACATCTCCGCCAGCTCTGCGAACGCTGGATATACTCGGCCTGCCTGTGTTTTGCGCTGCCCGACGAGGACCGCAAGCGCAGCCGCTTTCAATATCAGTATTCCGTGTTCCAGCTGGAATCGAGTCGCAACCTGTTGTTCTGGCGCGGCTCGACGATGGACGAGGTGTATCAAAAGCTCATCGACCGTACCCGGGTACCCTTAGCCCTCAAGCAGGTCAAAACGATCTTTGGTTTTTCGCATCGCCCGCACCAGACCGCAAAGCGAGGACGCGAACGAACGCAGGTGTTGAAGGCCGTGCAGGCGTACGGCTACGACCTGACCGTTTTCAAGATCAAATGGGGCAATCTGACATTGAAAATCTACGACAAGGGCGGCCGCGTCCTGCGCATCGAAGTCGTGGTCCACAATGCCAAGGAATTGCGTAGCGGCAAGATCCTCGACAGGTTGCCGGCGCTGCTCGCGCGCATGCGAGACATGCTGGTGCGCTTTCTCGATACCGTCCAAGCCGCCCATGTCAGCTTCCTCGATGTCGAGGCTTTCGAGGGTTTGACCGAACCAACGACGCGGGGAACCCGGCGATTGGGCCGAGTAGGTGGGGTCGTTACCGGCCCCACCCCTCACAGATCCGGACGTGCGAATTTGGTGGGTAGCGCAGCCATTGCTGGCTTTTGCCCCCTACAGATCCCGCCGTGCGGCGTTACCGCAACGGGCTCTTCAGGAAAGACCGGAGGCGGGGCGATCATCTGTACCAAGGCTGATGGATAACCGGTTCGGGAAT
>DATEME010000239.1:0-7650 GCA_035275865.1 Candidatus Acidiferrales bacterium
CGGGTTTACGACGGCTTCGTTCTTGTGCGGGCTGGCGCCGACGCTCTCGTTTCTGATTTTCTTTCGCGTTGTGCAGGGCGCTTGCGGCGGCGGACTGCAGCCGATCTCGCAGGCGATTTTGCTCGAGTCGTTTCCGCCGCAAGATCGCGGCAAGGCGATGGGATTCTGGGGATTGGGAATCGTCGTAGCGCCGATGCTGGGACCGTTGCTGGGAGGATGGCTGACGGACAGTTACAGCTGGCGCTGGGTGTTTTACATCAACGTGCCGATCGGCGTTCTCGCGATCCTCATGACGAGACTCTTTGTGTTCGATCCGCCGTATATCCGGCGGCGGTCGTCAAGCATCGACTACTGGGGGATCGGAATGCTGGCGTTGGGAATCGCGACGTTGCAGATCGTGTTGGACAAAGGGCAAGAGAAGGATTGGTTTGGCACGCACTGGATCACCATCGTCGCGGTTGTGGCTGCGGCGTCCCTGATTACATTTGTAATTTACGAGTTGCGCGTGGAGCATCCGGTCGTCGATCTGCGCGTTTTTAAGAATGTGACGTATTCGACGGGCGTTTTTCTAATGGCTGTGCTTGGAGTGGGGCTTTACGGCAGCCTCGTGTTGATCCCGCTCGTGCTGCAGACGGTGCTTGGTTTTCCGGCATTTCAGGCGGGGATTGCGATGGCGCCGAGGGGCGTCGGGTCGTTTATCGCGATGCCGGTGATCGGAATGCTCTTGGCGAAGTTGGACGCGCGGAAGATGCTAGGCGTGGGGATTGTGGTTTGCGCGATCACGCTATTTCAGCTTTCGAATTTGAATACGAACGCAGGATTTTGGGACTTCTGCTGGCCTCAATTTTTTATGGGGCTCGCGCTGGGGATGCTGTTTGTGCCGCTGACGACGATCAGCATGGACCCGATTCCGAACGAGTCGATGGGGAACGCCACGAGCCTGTTTAATCTCGTGCGGAATCTCGGCGGAAGTATCGGAATTGCTGCGGTGAGCACGATTCAGACGCGGCGCGAGCAGGTGGATGTTCATCAACTTGGTGCACACGTGAGCCGGGGGAACAGGCTGGCCGCGGCTCTATTCGATTCGCTGCGGGGTTATTTTTTGTCAAAAGGCTCGGGGCCTACGGATGCGACGCGGCAGGCGCGCGGGGCGTTGTTTGCAATGGTGCAGCATGAGGCGAGCATGATGTCGTACAACACGACGTTTCGGATTTTGGCGATTTTGTTTTTGGCGATGATTCCGTTTGTGTTTTTGTTGAAACGGCCGCGGATGAAGAAGGGACCATTGGGAGCGCACTGAGGCCGGAGGCATAGGAGGTTGAGGAGGCAAAGGAGGCAAAGGAGGCAAAGGGACAGGCTCCGCGGCAATACTTATCCTCGATCGGCGAAGAGGGCGGAGCAAGCAGCGCCCCTACGGGCGTGATTGGAATTTATTTATAGTGAGGGCCGGTCATCGAGTTTGTACTGAGGTACAATCTGGGAAATTCTTTCGAGGCCGAGGATGATGGTCACACGAAAGACTATTTATATCGCGCTAGCGGCCGTTCTGGCCGTGGTTTGTCCCAAGTTAATTGCACAGACGCAAGGGCTGGAGGACGCCGACCAGTGGGGCAGAGCATTCGATGGCGTGCAACTTGCGCTGTCTCTCGATCCGCACCCTTCCGAGAACTCTTCCACGCCAGCACTTCGAATCGCGATCAGGAATATCGGGATGTCTCCAAGGTTGGTCGTGCTAGGCTCCGGTTGCGGCGATGTAAACTCGACCAATAATATCACTCTAGATGTGACAGATGACCTGGGGCAAAAGCGGGAGTTCCGCGACAGGACTGCGAATTTGCCCTGCGGCGGGCGTCTGGTCGCATATAAAGTGGCGCTTCCCCCTGGTGGTGATTTTTCAACACCGCTGCTGTTGCAAGAGTACGGATATATTTCGCCGGTCACGCACAGGTTTGAAAAAGGGTTTCAACGAGGTGGTAGCTACGCTATGAGTGCAGCGATCCCCTTCGACGCTTCTGTCGGCTTCGATGTTCCATATCTCATACCTCTCGCGAACTCGCCTTCCGGTGCTAGCACGACCTATGAGGTGCCGTATCAAATTCCCATTGCGCATGTTCCTGAACGTCTGACATCGAACGAACTACGTATTGATGTTCCCGCGCAGCATTGAGGGCGCAGCAAGCGGCGCCCCTACGATTGTGATTGAAGTTATTCGTAGCGGAGAGCGACCATGGGGTCGGTGCGCATGGCGCGGCGGGCGGGGAAGTAGCACGCGGCAAGCGCGACCATAATGAGCACGACGGCGACTCCGATGAAGGTGAGCGGGTCGTGGGCGCTGACGCCGAAAATCATTTTGGTCATGAGCCGCGTTAGCGCAAATGCGGCGACGATGCCGATGGCGACGCCGATGAGAGCGAGTTTGGTTCCCTGGCCGAGGATGAGACGCATGACGTCTGACGGATGTGCGCCAAGCGCGAGGCGAATGCCGATTTCGTGAGTGCGCTGACCGACGATGTAAGAAATCACGCCGTAGATGCCGATTGCCGAGAGAATCAGAGCGAGCGCGGCAAAAACTCCCAGCAAAATCATCGAGAATCTGCGAGACGCGAGCGAGTCAGAAATGACTTCGTCGAGCGGCTGCACGCCGAACATGACCAGTTGGCTGTTGAATTGTGCGAGCGCACTGCGAAGACCTCCTACGACCGCAAGAGGTGAGTCCGATCCCCCAGGCTCCCCTGACCGGGGACCTGGAGGCCCCGATTGGGTGCGGATCACGGCGCCAACTCCGCGCGCGAGCAGGGGCATGAACTGGTCAGGGACTTGCGAGATCGGGAAGTAAAACTGCGCGAGGACGGGCGAGTGGGAGCCTTCGTCGAGGCCCCATTGTTTTACGTGGCCGACGACGCCGACTATCTCGGGCGTGGTGCCGATGATTTCGAGGCTGACACGCTTGCCGATGGGGTTTTCGTTGCCGAAAGCGAGACGAGCGAATTCCTGATCGACGACGATGACGGGCGGGGAATGCTGATTATCGTCGGCGGTGATAAAGCGGCCGCGAATGAGCGGGATGCCCATCGCTTTCAGGTAATCGGGTTGAACGGAATAGAACAGCGCGTCCTTAGTATCAGCCTCGCTGGTGGGCTTAGGCTGGCCTTCGGGCCAGAAGCCGACTTCGGAGTCGCCTTGCATCGGTGTGGAACCGATTTCGAGAGACATGGTTTGCACGCCGGGAACGGCGGCAAAGCGATCATGAAGCTGGAGAAACGCGGTGCGGATTGCGTCGGGCGTGCCGCCGATGGGCAAGGCCGAGGCGACGTTGAGTTGGAGCGCGTTGTGAGGATTGAAGCCGGGGCTCACGCCCCAGAGTACGGCGAGACTGCGGATCATGAGGCCGGCGCCGACGAGAAGAACGAGGGCGAGCGCCATTTCCACGACAACAAAGGTGTTTTGCGTGCGATGGCGCGCGCCGCTGCCGCCGCGTCCGCCCTCTTTCAGAGTCTCATGGAGATCGGGATTGGCGGTCTTGAGCGCGGGCACGAGGCCGAAGATGATGCCGACGAGAATGGAGATCGCGAGGGCGAAGAGCAGAACCGTGACGTTGAGGTGAATTTCGTTGGAGCGCGGGAGGGCGTTGGGCAAGACGCCGAGGGCGGCGCGCGTACCCCATGCGGCTAGAAGCGAGCCGAGTGCTCCTCCGACGAGGGAGAGAAGGACGCTTTCCGTAAGCAACTGGCGGATGACACGCGTTTGCGCGGCGCCGAGGGCGGCGCGGATAGCAAATTCGCGGGCGCGGCCTGTGGCGCGGACGAGAAGAAGGTTGGCGACGTTGGCGCAGGCGATTAACAGGACGAATCCGACGGCGGCGAGTAGAACGAGAAGGAAGGGGCGAATGTTGCCGACGATGTCTTCACGTAGAGGCAGCATGGCGATGCCGCTGTCTTTGTCCACGTCGGGATAGGCGGTGGCGAGATTATGCGCAATGCCATCCATATCGGCCCGCGCTTGCGCGAGGGTGACGCCGGGGGCGAGGCGGCCGACGGCATCCATGCCCATTCCTGTGCGGCGATCGCGAAAGAGGGGCGCGTCCCACTGGCCGATGGGGACGAACACGTCCGTGTTGAGATGGAAGTTACCACTGGTGTAGTGAAAGTCGCCGGGTATGACGCCGACGATGGTGTAGGCCGTGCCGTTTAGCGAGAGAGCTTTGCCGACGGCGGTGGGAGAGGCGGCGAATTTGCGTTTCCAGAGGCCTTCGCTGATCAAGACGACAGGCGCGGCGCCGATTTGGTCTTCCTGAGGAACGAACGAGCGGCCGACGACAGGTTTCACGCCGAGAATGGAAAAGAAATTGGCGGAAACCATTTCGGCCCTAAGGCGCTCGGGCTCACCGAGGCCGGTCATGTTCATGTCGTCAGAGCGGAAGGCGGCCAGGCCGGAGAAAGACCGGTTATCGCGGACCCAATCCAGGAAATTCGGATACGAGATGGAGGAGTGGTTGAAGTTGCGGGTGTGCGTGTAGACCGCGACGAGGCGGTCGGGTTGCGCATAGGGAAGGGGATTCAGAAGGACGCCGTCGACGAGGGAGAAAAGAGCAGTGTTTGCGCCGATGCCTAATGCGAGCGTGAGGATCGCGATGATCGTGAAGCCGGGCGCTTTGGCCAGGATGCGGATGGCGTATCGAATGTCCTGCAGCAAAGAGGTCACTGCGCACCTCGGGATGAAAGAGTAATACAAGCACGCACCATTCGGCCGGCTAAGTGTATGTACGCAGGAGGTCCAGGAAAAGTTCTGCTTACGGCGAAAGATAGGCGAGCGGATCGCGCCAAATGGCTGATGCGTGGGAGTTTGCGGCGTCAATGGACTGTCTGACATTGCTACAGACTTCCGTTGATTGGCGGTTCTGCAGCGCGAAGGTAGGCGAGAAAAGAAAAACTGGCGCCACGCGAAGCTTCCTGGAAGCCGCGTGGCGCCGGTTGTGTTACTGCGCTTTGAATGTGAACGTGACCTGCGTTGGCTGGCCCGCCCGAACGGTAACTTTTTGGTCCTGTGTGCCGAAAGTGGCAGTCCAGCCTCCAAGTGTGTATTCGCCGGGTGGCACATTCTGGATCGTAAAAGTGCCTTGTGCGCCTGTAACCGCATAAAACGGGTTGTTGGTTACTGCAACGTAGGCGCTCATCCACGGATGCTCATTGCAATGCACCATGATCATGATTTCGGGGCGCGTAAACTTGTGGATCAGCGAAGGCGCGCCGGGGGGTTGCGTTTGATTCCAGTTGGGGTTCTGCGTGGACATGAAATGGATGTTATGAGTTGTGGGATCGCTCGAAACGACTTTTAACGGCTGGCCGACCATGACGCCGAGTACGTGTGGGAGATACATGCAATCTTTTTGGTCCAACACGACTGGCGTTGTGGGCGGCATGAACGAGCCCGAGACGTTCTTCAAGTAAACGAACGCGTTCGGCAAGGTCCCGTTCGAGTTGACGGCACCGTCTTCAGCGAGGACCGGGTCGGGATTCCTGGCGGCGCAGACAGCGTCGGCCAACATATTGAGCTTCCGGCGTTCGGGCGGCGTGCCTTGAAAGAGAACCTTGCCGGTAATAGAGCCAGTCGCCTGTGGTGCGGCACTACGATTCGCTGGGTTTGGAGCGGCGGTCACGACAAGAGCCACAATCGCAACCAGCGCCATGGCTAGAACGGCTGCCGCGGCTGCAAAGCCCATCGTTCGTGAGTGATTATCTGCCATCGTTATCCTCTTTGATGCGGCGATTTTGTTTGGCGTCATCATATGTCTCCGATTCGGATCAAAAAACGATCCAGACGACCAGATACAGCGAATTGTTTTGGTTGGCGTTGCGTCCCGATCCGTCGTAATTCTTGCTCGCGCCGTCGAACTTGAGATATCCCGTGTATTGCGCGCCCAGTTGGACGTTTTGCACGGGCCAGTAGGAGAAGTTAAAGATGTAGCCATTCGTTTTTGGGTCGCCGCTGTCGCTGCGCGTAACCGGTGTGCCGCTGCCATAGAGAGTAGCGTCGGTTGTGCCGGTCGTCTGGAAACCTCCCACTGTGGCCGCGTAACGATTACCGAAGTGATATGCCGCATCGCCGCGGACGGTTTGCAGAATATGCGGGACCAGATCTGCCGCTTCGGCGTCGAACGTGGCGTTCAGTTTCGACGATTCGTGGATGTAGGTGCCATGGACTGTCAGGACGTCGTTGTGGAGCGACGGGAAGACGCGCTCGTATTGAAAGTCTCCGGCGACATCCGTATACGTGTCCTGCGGACCGGTAATGTCGTTCGGAGTGGAGTTCGCGTGCATGCCGTAGGAGCCGACTTCGAGATAGTTGTTGCCCAGGGTCTGTTGCCAGGCGAGACGCCAGTAGGGTGCGACGCCGCGGATGTTGTAAGCGGCACCCGTGCCTGGGTTCGGTTGCGAATTGCCTAGATGCTCGGACCGGTAGAGAGTCGCGGCGCCATATAAATGATCGTTCCACATGGCGTAGGCACCGGCGCCGGCTACGTCTTGCGCGAGCGTGCCGTCGATCAAACTGCCCGCAACGCCTGTTGGTGCTGTATCGCTGGAGACAAACGGGAATCCCCACGCAGGAGTGTTATTCCACAGGTCCTCGACGGTCGGATTGTTGTTGATGGTCACGCCGTAGACCAGTGTTTTGCCTGCGAATTTTCCAACGTTGGACATTCTGATGTCTGTGTTATCCCAACTGAAATGATCGCCCTGGCTATCGTAGGTCACTTGGATAAATCCGCCGACGTGATTCGAGAACGCGCCTGCGAGAAAGAGGCTAGCCGCTTGAGGAAGCTCAAAATTGCCGTTCTGAGTGGCGGGCTGGGGTTTCTGCAGTTGGGTATCCGACAACTGAATGAATGCGGAGAGCGGCAGGAAGTTTGCAATATTGACGCCGGTTCTGCCGCCGCCACCGCCTTTTTCGGTGATTTGAGGCAGTGTCGACGTGGTGTAGCCGTTCAGCTTGAACAGGCGCCCGAATGGGGTAAGCTCGGGGATCGTGGTGTGACACGAACTACAGGGCAAGCCCGTCTGACGCGCAAAACTTGGGACAGCGTAGGCGTTCGGCGCGCCGGCGGCAATTAGTGCTAAAGCGATAAGCCACATCCAAGACCACTTCAGGCCAATCCTCATTGGCAATCCTCCTCGTAATGACTGATCGGCAGGTCGAGCTTTCCGAATCACGCCTACCGCACAGCACTGCTCTAGCCTTAAAGACCCGTGCTTCACTCACGACTTACCTGCGCTTTGCTGAAGCAGCGCTGGTTGGGACCGGGCGCCTGTTCTGCTTCGATCTTTTGGATAACCGACCGGAGCCAACTGGCGACGGTCGCTTCGATTTCCGCTTGATCGGCAGATTTGTAGAGGTTTTCGAGCGTCTCTCCGGCGGCGTTCAGTGGGATGTGGCGGCACGGCGTGTGCGCCGAGCGAAGAGCCGGTGGAACGAACTGCATGAGAGGGCAATAGCTGCAATCGGCCCGCTTCTCGGGAGCGTTGTAATTGAGGCAAGTCGGAGAGTCTTCGAAAACGAGTTGCGGGCGCCATCCGTTCTTCCGGGGGTGGCGGTAGCTTCCCTGCTGCAGGAACTTAAGTTCCGCCCTTAGGACGTCCACGAGATTGGGTTCAT
>DATEME010000240.1:0-13584 GCA_035275865.1 Candidatus Acidiferrales bacterium
ATCTTCAAGGCATTGCTGGTCGGGCTGATGATCCTGGTTGGCGCTGCCATCCTTGCTGCGCCCGCAGGAGCGGATGCCTGGAACAAAAAAACGAAATTGACATTCAACCAGCCGGTTGAGGTTCCTGGCATGGTGCTGCCGGCGGGAACCTACACGTTCAAGCTGCTGCCCACGATGGGATCCAGAAACGTGGTGCAGATATACAACGAAGACGAAACCAAGCTGTTTACAACAATCCTTACCATCTACAACTACCGGCTCACGCCCGCCGAAGATACGCTCATTGAGTTTCACGAACGGCAAGCCGGAGCACCGGCGGCTTTGCGCTCATGGTTCTATCCAGGCGACAACTTTGGCCGGGAATTTGTCTACCCGAAGACACGGGCCGTCCAGCTAGCGCAAGAGGAGCGGGTGCCGGTTCCAGCCGAAACGGTTGAGGTTCCTGCGAACAAGCTGGAAACGGTGCCTCTTGTCGCGGTGACGCCGGAAGCCAAAGAAGAGCCGATAACTGAAGCATTCGAGACGACACCGCCGCAAGGCGAGGCGCCACTCGTGGCACAGAACACATCCGCCGAGACCGCTCTGCCAAGAACGGCCAGCCCCACTCCGTTGATCGCTCTGATCGGATTCATTTCGATCATCCTCGGACTCGGGGTGAAGCTATTCATTGGCAGGAATCGAGTCTGAACGTTAGCGAGAACCTAGCCCATGCGTGAAAAATGCAAATCAGGGCGGCGCACCATCGGATACTTTGGCGCCGCCCTGTGCATTTTGTGTGTATGGCCGCTCCTGGCGCAGTTGATATCAACGGATACGGGACAGACCGGTAGCGTCCAGGGGCCGGTTATTTCCGTCACCTCGAACCTGGTCGTGCTCCCCGTTAGCGTGCTCGATTCGAAGGGTGGATTCGTCTTGGGCTTGAGGATCGAGAACTTTGTAGTTTTCGAGAACGGCCGACCCCAGAAGATAGCGTTCTTTCGACAGGAAGACACACCCGTCACCGTCGGATTATTGGTGGACCACAGCGGGAGCATGAATGGAAAACTGCCGGAAGTTGCGGCTGCCGCTGAAGTCTTTGCGCGATCAAGCAATTCCGAGGACGAAATGTTCGTGGTGAATTTCGGCGACGACATTTCCCTTCCCGCGTACGCAGGAAAGCCGTTCACAAACGACCCGGCAGATCTGCAGAAGTCCATTGAGGATGCAAACACGATCGGTCGGACTGCCCTTTATGACGCGATCGCGGCCGGGCTAGAGCATTTGCGAACCGGAGACCACGAACGAAAGGCCCTAATCATCGTCAGCGATGGAGGCGACGATGCCAGCCGGTTTAACTATCACGAGATCAGAGACCTGGCCCGGCAGTCAAAGGCCACAATTTATGCCATTGGTTTGATCGGCGGCTTGTACGAAGATCAGAATCCCAACGTACTGCGCCACCTGGCGCAAGAGACCGGCGGTATTGCGTACTTCCCTTCCGATGTCTCCGCGGTAAGCGACATTTCGAAACGGATCGCGCGCGATCTCCGCGAGCAATACACGATCGGATACGAGCCGCAGCAGAATGCGAGTTATCGCGGCTTTCGCAAGATTCAGGTAAGGGTCATTGCCGCAGGGCGAAAATTCCACGTGCGGACGCGATCCGGCTACCTCCCCAGTCCGCCGCCGGCGACCCGCACTCCGGAGAAGAGCTGACATGGATGGCAATACGTCGGTCCAGCGTGCGGAGAAGCCTGGGCGTCACGTCGTCCGGATAATTGCGATTGTCTTCTCGTATATGCTCATGCTGATCGGCGCGCTGGCCCTGGTGTATGCCGGCTACGCCATCAATGAAGGGCGCCGCTATCAGGAGAGCGCCGCGCGAGCCTTTGAAACGTTGCGGGCGGCGAGCGCAAGTACCGAAACGCGTGCGGTGCCTTCTCCCGCGCTTCCAGCTCCGTCTGCTGCTGACGTTTCGAACGAGCCGGCGATGCCGGACGCTGTGGTCGTTGCCGCCCTGAAAGAGTCACTTCCCACCTCCGGTGATGTCATTGGGCGGCTGGAAGTGCCTCGTATCCGTTTAAGCGTAATGCTTGCCGAAGGCGACTCGAATGCGGTCTTGCGGCATGCAGTGGGACATTTGAGCGAAACATCGCTTCCTGGAGAGTCCGGCAACGTTGTGTTCGCCGGGCATAGAGATACGTACTTCCGGCCATTGCGAAACATACGCGTTGGCGACGTGATCACAATCGAGACCGTCGATCGTTCCTATGAATACAAAGTGGAATGGTTTCGCGTGATGCCACCGGACAACGTGAGCGTGCTGGCGCCGTCAGAATCGAACGAATTGACTTTGATCACCTGTTTTCCGTTTAACCTTGTCGGTCCCGCGCCGGATCGCTTCGTCGTACGCGCTCGCCAAATCATGGCCGACCATGTCCCGGGCGCCGAATAAGCGCCCGCCACACGCGCCGTGGTTTCCGGTGTATGTTTCATCGATTCGGCACGCACACCGTTTGATTCATTTTCGACACGCCGCGAATTCGACGCGAACCCGATTGGCGAGAGATTGAAATTCAAATACTACTTTGAACCGTGCTTCTTGAAAGGCCGTTTGTAGCGCCGGACTCGGATGCCTGCCAGAAATGCGCTGAAGATTGGGCGAATTCGACGCCGATCATCGTTTCGCCGGTTGCTGTGCGGATCGTGCGCGCAACACGGCAGGGCAGTTCTGCGTTCGATTCAGCGTTGAACAAGATGAGCTTCTGCGCCGGCGCGACTTTGGCCGCGAGCGGAATCAGCCCGCCGAGCGCGCTGACGTTGAGCGTCTCCGTATTTTCCGAAAATGGCTCATTGCCGTTGCCATCGCTATATCGCCCATACACGAACACCGGCGTTCTAAGAGGCAAGCGTGTGGCGCGGCGGCGTTCGATAAGTGGCTCGAATTTGAGCGAGGGTGATGCGTGGGGCCTGCGTTGCGCGGATCGCAGACGCATGATGAGGAACGGAAGCGATCCGTAAAAAATGCCGTCACCAAGGACCGAAAGAAGGATGCCACCCGGACCGTTCACTCCTAACTTGCCCACTACGTAAGGCCCCGGCCGCAAAAGCAGCTCGGCGACTTCAGGAAGAATATCGCCGGCCTTCATCATGGCGAGCACCAGGGTGATCGAACTACCAGTGATCAAAGAGAGCAAGAGCTCCCTGGCGACCCGCAGTCTGTCCGCCTCGGACGCGGCCATAGCCATATTGTAAACCCGCCGGGGTTTGAGGGGGTATGGGGCGACTGCCTAGTCTTCCGCCAGAACGGAAGGGCCGGGGCTTTTAACCCCGCCGCGAATGCGGCCTTAGGAAGAGGGCTTTAGCCCCTGAAGCCGTTTCCGGACGCGTTTTTCTGCCGCTTTTCACACTTGTCCGCCGGCACCCCAAAAATCAAAACGGGGAGGCTGGCACCTCCCCGTTTCGTTGATCGGTATACGCCGCGGTGACGCTTGAAGCGTCAAGGGCGGCACGCACCGCAAAAGCGGTGTGCTTGTTGCTGTTAACTTGCTATGCCCGGCGGAGTCATGCTCCCTCCGTGCTGTAGCTCCTACAACCCCACATCTACGCCCCCGCCGTCCCCAATGCAAGCGAATTTTTCCGCCCAGCGTTAGTAGCTAATGCTGGGCTTCAGGGTACCGTCGAAATACACGCCACCGCGTCGTGCAGCATCAGTTCCAGCTCGTCGAGTGTATCCGCCTGAGTAAAAATCGCATGCCCAAGCGCTCTGGCTTCGAAGCCGCCCTCCGACGATTCCCCGACCGCGAACATGATTTCTGTATCAGCCACCAACGCGTCCTTTTCGATGATTATAGTCAGTACTTCGCGAAATGTAGCTCAGGTCATCGCCGCCGTTGCGATGACCTGAGGTCGTTTGTACGGGGCCAGCGCCTTGTTTGGCCGTCCTTGCCAAGATTAATCAGATCACTACCCGCTCCCGATACTCGCCAAACACCCGCCGCAGCGCATCCGAAATTTCCCCGACGGTGGCCAGCGCCTCAACAGCTTCAAGGATCGCCGGCATCAGGTTCTCCGTCCCGCGGGCGCAACGTTCAACCTCGCCCAGCGCCTCCCTTGTGCGTACCGCATCGCGCCGGGCGCGCAATGCTTGCGTGCGCGCCACCTGCGAGCGTTCAATCTGCGGGTCGATCCGCAGCGTCGGGATGGGCGTTTCGTGCTCGGCCTGAAAACGATTCACACCCACGACGACCTGTTCCCCGCGTTCGACCGCCTGCTGATATTCATAGGCCGAGCGCTGAATTTCCTGCTGCACATAACCGCTCTCGATCGCACGGAGCATGCCGCCCATTTTGTCGATCTTCTCGATGTAAGCGCGCGCGCCGTTTTCGATTTCACTGGTGAGCCGTTCGATTGCATACGAGCCACCGAGCGGATCGGCCGTCTGCGTGACACCGGATTCGTAGGCGATGATCTGCTGCGTCCGCAGCGCGAGCAGCGCGGACTCTTCGGTGGGCAGCGCGAGGGCCTCATCGAGCGCGTTCGCGTGAAGGGATTGGCATCCGCCGAGCACCGCCGCAAGGCATTGCAGCGCCACGCGGACGACATTATTTTGCGGCTGCTGTGCTGTGAGCGACGAGCCTGCCGTCTGCGCGTGGAAGCGCAGCATCATCGAACGCGGATCCTTTGCTCCAAAGCGCTCACGCATCGTCCGCGCCCACAGACGCCGCGCGCCCCGATATTTTGCGACCTGCATGAGAAAGCCATTGTGAGCATTGAAGAAAAATGAGGTTTGCGGCGCGAAGTCGTCGACGGCAAGCCCGGCCGCGACCGCCGCTTCGCAATAGGCTATGGCGTTGGCGAGCGTAAATGCAACTTCCTGCACTTCGGTCGAACCGGCCTCACGGATGTGATACCCGGAAACGGAGATCGCGTTCCAGCGCGGAATTTCGCGGCGGCACCACGCGAACATGTCCGTGACGATGCGCATCGCGGGTCGCGGCGGATAGATATACGTTCCGCGCGCGATGTATTCCTTGAGAATGTCGTTCTGCACCGTGCCGGAAAGCTTTTCCAGGGCGACGCCTTGTTTCTTGGCGACCGCGACATAGAGCGCGAGCAGAATGGCGGCGGTCGAATTGATCGTCATCGAAGTGGAGACGCGATCGAGCGGGATCTGATCGAAGAGAACCTGCATATCCTCGAGCGAATCGATCGCGACGCCGACTTTGCCCACCTCGCCGAGTGCGAGCGGCGAATCGGAATCCATGCCGATCTGCGTGGGAAGATCGAAGGCTACAGAGAGGCCGGTCTGGCCGCGTTCCAGAAGATAACGGAAGCGGCGATTCGATTCGACTGCGGTACCGAAGCCCGCGTATTGCCGCATCGTCCAGAGCCGGCCACGATACATCGTGGGATACACACCGCGCGTGAACGGGAATTCGCCAGGAAGACCGAGATCGCGTGCGGGATCCCAATTCGGCAGATCCTCTGGCGTGACCACGGTTTCAACTGGCACGCCCGATGCTGAACCGGACTTCTTCTCGGGCGACTCTTGCTGATTTTGTATTCGATTATCTGCGCCGTCTGATTTCGCGTCAGCCATCCGCGTCTACCGGATGCGCCGGGCGCGGCGGAACGCAAAGAAAGCAAAAGCCGCCATCATCCCCGTGTATATGACGGCAAAGGCGATAATCAACGGCCAGTAGGTAGGATGATATTTCCATTCGCGGTAGGCGGCTATTGCGCCATAAATGGAAAACAGCCCAAAAAAAACGCCGGTCGTTTCATGGAACAACTGGCGCACCACCCGCCAGATCACGCGCAGGGTGATCAGGATCGATTGCCAGAGCGTCGGGCCGACTTGCGGAGCCATGCGAGGATTCTAATACATTCCGAGCCGATTGGGCCCTCCCCGGGGGAAGAGACAGCGCCAAGCGCCTCACTCCGCTACGCGCCCTTCAAAGAAGGCTCTTTTTAGGGTGCCCAACGCACCCAAAAGCGCATTTTTATCGGATTTTATGGCGATTAAAGGAGCATTTTGCGTCAGAGCGCCTGTCGCAGTTGCTGCAAGAAACCTGTTCTTATTCGGCTCGTTTCTGGGCGCGCAGCTTCCGGCTGGCGAAGGTTTTTGCGAGCATCGGGAGCTTGTCATAAGAAAGCTTGCCGGCTTCGTAGAGCTTCATTTTTGCCTTTACCGCCTTGCGGCGGCGGCGCTGGCGCTTCTGGGCAACGTAACGCTTATCGTGAGCCATTCCAATCCTCTTTTCGTAAGTTGCTGGATTTCCATTATTTAGTCGATACTTGTAATCGCGAATTCACCAAGGATTTCAGGAAAATCGGCGCGCCTTCGATTGTAACCGAGAAGCACCGCGATGCAAGTCCCGGCTGTGAATCGGAAGCCGGTTCCGTTAGCATAGTCAAGCCGTGCCTGCTATAGCCATTTACGCCAACCGGATTTTGACGCCCACAGAAGAGGTAGACGACGCCGTAATTCTTGTCGAAGGCACGAAAATCGCCGCGATCGGCCACCGCGACGAGATTCAGGTCCCTTCCGATGCGGCACATTTTGCGTCTCCGGGATCGACGGTCGTTCCGGGCTTCGTAGACGTGCATATCCATGGCGCGGGCGGGCATGACGTGATGGAAGGCACGCCGCGCGCGCTCGACAAAGTGACGGAAACGGTAGCGAGATATGGAACAACGTCGATACTAGCGACAACGGTAACGGCGCCCATTGACGATACGTGCAACGCGCTTGAAGGCATCGCGCGATACGTTCGCAATCATGAGCAGGGAGAAGAAGGCGGAAAGCTGGCTGCGGAGATTTTGGGGGTGCACCTGGAGGGCCCGTTTATCAGCAAGGCGCAGCGAGGTGTGCATCCGGTCGACTCGCTCGTGAAACCGTCGATCGAGATCCTCGAGAAATTCATGAAGGCCGCGGACGGGCTCGTGCGGATCGTGACGACCGCGCCGGAATTGCCGGGCGCGCTGAAGATGATTGAATACGCGGCGGCCCACGGAATTGTACCTGCAATGGGACACACGAACGCGGCTTACGATGAGGCGCGCGCGGGAGTTCAGGCGGGCGCGCGTCACTCCGTGCATACGTATAACGCGATGCGGCCGTTTGAACACCGCGATCCCGGCATTCTGGGCGCGATCTTGACCGATCCGGACGTAACCGCCGAAGTGATCGCGGATGGACATCATGTGGCGGGGCCGGCAATTCAGGTGCTGATGGGAACGAAGGGATTCGAGACGGTGATTTTGATCAGCGACGGTATTGCCGCCACGGGAATGCGCGACGGAACGTATCCACTCGGCAATTTCAAAGTGACGGTAAAAGACGGCGTCTGCCGCAACGAAGAAGGGAAAATGGCAGGCAGCACCTTGACACTCGATCGCGCTCTGCGGTTCGTGGTTGCGCTCGGCGTGCCCTTTGCGGACGCGGTAAAGATGGTGACGATTCAGCCCGCCCGGCGCATCGGCGTTGCCGGGAGAAAAGGTATTCTCGCGCCGGGTTCCGACGCAGATGTTGTAGTTCTTACCCCGGATTTACGAGTCGAAGGCGTGATGACGCGCGGCGCGGGACTGGTCCCAAATGCGTGATGGCTTCAAGCAATTAGGAATTTAGAGGAATCTTCAATTCCTCGGCGAGTTGGTATGGATCAAAAGGACTGCAGGAAAAGAAGCGGCCATCGACTTCGATGGTGGGGACCTTGCGGCGGCCTGAGTTTACTTTGAGGACGATGCCTTCGGCGCCGGGCGTTTCGTCAATGTTGATTTCACGGAAGGTGATTCCACGTTCGCGGAGGAACTGCTTGGCGCGACGGCAGTCTCCACACCATCGCGTACCGTACATTGTGATTTCGCTCATTGTGCGTTTCTTTGGGCGCCATACTGCGTGCGCAATGCTATCGGCATTTCATCCTATTTGATGCGGCGATTCCAGCACGGATTCATGGGCTGACGCGCAATGATAACGTTACGGTAAAAGCTAATGAGTAACGTCCTGCGCGGCGCCGATTCGAGCGGCAGCCTGAAGACCCACAAGCGAGCGCTCCAGATCAACCGAAGCGTGGCGCCAAGCCTCGTCGCCCGGAGCCGCCTGAGCGAGCCGGGCCCGCGCGGCTTCTGCCGATTCGCGGGCGCGGGCCACATCCACCTCTTCGGCCTTTTCCGAAATTTCCGCAAGCACGATCACGCGATCCGGCAGCACTTCGGCATAGCCATGCGCTATCGTCAAATAGCGCGGCTGGCCGCCTTTCACATAAGAGAGAATCCCGATGCCAAGCTCGGTGAGCAGCGGCGCGTGCCCGGGGAGCACGCCGAGATAGCCGTCTTTACCCGGCAATTCGACGGATTGAACCGTATCCTGCAGCACGTGGCGCTGCGGAGTGACTACTTGCAATTCGATATCGGTCGGTAGTGCCATCTGTCGCCTGTTTTTGAGCCGAAATTATGCCGTGGCGGCCATCTTTTCAGCGCGTTCGCGGACTTCTTCGATCGTGCCGACCATGTAAAACGCCTGCTCGGGCAGATCATCGTGCTTACCATCGACGATTTCCTTGAAGCCGCGCACGGTGTCTTCGATCTTGACGTATTTTCCGTCGATGCCAGTGAACTGCTGCGCGACGAAAAACGGCTGCGAGAGAAACTTCTCAATCTTACGCGCGCGAGCCACCGTCTGTTTGTCGTCATCGGAAAGCTCTTCGATGCCAAGAATCGCGATAATGTCCTGCAGTTCCTTATAACGCTGCAGCACGGACTTTACCGAGCGGGCCACATTGTAATGATCCTGGCCGATGATGCGCGGATCGAGAATGCGCGAATAGCTGGCCAGCGGATCGACGGCGGGATAGATTCCGCGTTCGACGATCTGACGGCTCAGGTTGGTGGTCGCGTCCAGGTGCGTGAACGTAGCGGCCGGCGCGGGGTCCGTGTAATCGTCAGCCGGCACGTAAATCGCCTGGACCGACGTGATCGAGCCGTGCTTTGTGGAAGTGATGCGCTCCTGCAATTCGCCGATTTCGGTGTTGAGGTTCGGCTGATAGCCGACGGCGGAAGGCATGCGGCCAAGCAGCGCGGATACTTCCGAGCCGGCCTGCACGAAACGGAAAATGTTGTCGATGAAGAGGAGCACGTCAAGATGCTCTTCATCGCGGAAATATTCGGCGACGGTGAGACCGGTCAAACCGACGCGCAGGCGCGCGCCGGGAGGCTCGGTCATCTGTCCGTAAATCAAAGCGCAACGAGATTTTTCGGAATTGCCGGGAACGACGACGCCCGATTCCTGCATTTCGAGCCACAGGTCATTGCCTTCGCGCGTGCGTTCGCCTACGCCGGAGAAGACGGACACGCCGCCATGCTTCATCGCGACGTTGTGAATCAACTCCTGAATAAGCACCGTCTTGCCGACGCCCGCGCCGCCAAAGAGGCCGATCTTGCCGCCCTTGAGGTAGGGCTCCATCAGGTCGACCACCTTAATTCCGGTCTCGAACATTTCGAGAGTCGTCGACTGATCTTCCAGCGATGGCGCAGGCCGGTGAATTGGATAGCGCTTTTCGGTGTGCACTGGGCCCAGTTTGTCAACGGGCTCGCCAAGCACGTTGAGCACGCGGCCGAGAGTTGCGCGGCCCACGGGCACGGAGATCGGTTCGCCGAGATCTTCGGCCTTCATGCCGCGGACCAGACCCTCGTTGGGCTTCATAGCGACGCAGCGGACGCGGCCTTCGCCAAGGTGCTGCTCCACCTCGCAGACGAGATCGATCGGTTCAGGGACGTCATAGCCCTCGCTTGTGATCCGCACCGCGCTGTGAATGAGCGGCAGGTGTCCCTCTTCGAATTGCACATCAACCACGGGACCGATGACTTCGACGACGTGGCCGGATTTTTTGCTGTCAGTTGCCATGAAATCTCCCTGTCAAATGGCGCTCAGCTCATTGCTGAAGCGGCGCCGCTCACAATTTCAATCAATTCCTTCGTGATACCAGCTTGCCTGATCTTGTTCATGTCGAGCGTGAGGCGCTCGATGAGGTCGGCAGCGTTCCGCGTAGCCGAATCCATTGCGGTCATGCGGGCGGCATGTTCGGCGGCCGCTGATTCGAGCAAAATGCGGAACACCTCCGCCTCCAGGTAACGGGGCACGAGGCCCGCGAACAGATCCGCGACCGGTTGCTCATAAATGTAATCGACGACGAATCCCTTGCCGCTGGGCGCAAGGTCGTGGGGCAGGTTCGCCTCGTCTGACTTGCGAGAAACGCCAACCGTTTCCTCGGCCTGCGATTCGGTCAAGACGGCTGGATCGATCGGCAACAGTTTTTGTACCTGAAGCTTCTGCACCAGCACGTTCTTAAATTCGTTGTAGACGGCATAAACGGCGTCCACTTCGCGCGCGGAGTATAGTTCGGCTATTTTCGCCGCGATTTCTTTCGCGGACGAGAATTCGACGTTGGAGGAAACACCGATCCACTCGCCGGCGAAATCGTAGCCGCGCTTTTTGAGCGTGTCGCGCCCTTTTTTGCCAACGACCATTACCTGCTTCGTTTTCGACTGATCCTGGCGCAGAAATTGCAATGCACGGCGGATCACGTTCGTGTTGAACGCGCCCGCGAGCGACCGATCACCCGTCAAGATTACGGCCAGCACTCGCTGTTCCGGGCGACGTTCGAGCAATGGATGCTGCGGCGTTTCGATACGGGCAGCCGCTGAACGCATCACACGGAGGATTTCCCGAGCGTAGGGGCGCGCGGCGAATACGCCTTCCTGCGCGCGCCGCAGTTTCGCCGCGGCGACGAACTTCATCGCGCGAGTGATCTGCTGCGTGTTCTTTACCGAGCGAATCCGGCGCCGATAATCGAGAAGTGTGGGCATCTACGTCTTCTTTAGCCTTTGCGACTTGCTTATTTGATGGGCGCAACAAGCAGCGCGCCTGCGTCCGTTTGCAAAACAGCGATCAATCCGCTGCGGCTGCCGCGCTGGCGGTGGCCTTAAACGCTTCCTTGAACGCGTCCAACGTGGACTTCAATTCCGCACGGATCGAATCATCCAGCGCTTTCTTCTCGCGAATTTTCGCGAAAAGGCCGGGATTGTTCGTTTCGATATAGATGTACATCTCGAGCTCGAAGCGGCGGACTTCCGAAATTTGGAGATCGTCGAGGTACTTATTGCCGCCCGCCCAAATGATTACGACCTGGCGCTCGACCGGAAGCGGCTGGTACTGATCCTGTTTCAAGATTTCGACAAGGCGCTGACCGCGGAAGAGCTGCGCCTTTGTCGTCTTATCAAGCTGATCGGTGCCGAACTGTGCGAATGCCGCGAGATCGCGATATTGCGCCATGTCGAGGCGCAGCGTGCCGGCAACCTGCCGCATTGCCTTGATCTGCGCGTTGCCGCCGACGCGGCTGACCGAAATACCGGCGTTAATCGCAGGGCGAATTCCGGCATTGAAAAGGTCGGCTTCCAAATAGATCTGCCCGTCGGTAATCGAAATGACGTTTGTTGGAATGTAGGCGGAAACGTCGCCGGCTTGCGTTTCGATCACCGGCAGCGCCGTGAGCGAACCTGCGCCGAGCGAATCGCTGAGTTTTGCCGCGCGCTCGAGCAAACGGGAATGCAGGAAGAAAACGTCCCCCGGATAGGCTTCTCGGCCCGGCGGACGGCGCAAAAGCAACGAAATTTCGCGATAGGACTGCGCGTGCTTGGAAAGATCGTCGTAGAAGCAGATCGCGTGCTTTTTGTTATCGCGGAAATATTCACCCATCGCACATCCGGCGAACGGCGCGATGTATTGCATCGTAGCCGGCTCAGTGGCAGAGGCGGCTACGACAATCGTGTAATCCATTGCACCATTGTCGGTCAGCGTTTTTACAACTTGCGCGATCGTGGAACGCTTTTGACCAATTGCGACGTAAATGCAAATCATGTCGCCGCCGCGCTGATTCAAAATCGTGTCGAGAATGATCGCAGTTTTTCCGGTCTGGCGGTCGCCGATGATCAACTCGCGCTGGCCCCGCCCGATGGGAATCATCGAGTCGATAGCCTTGATTCCCGTCTGCAACGGCTCGCGAACGGGTTGACGGTCGATAACGCCCGGGGCGATTTTCTCCAGCGGATTGCGATGCTGGGTGCTGATGGGACCTTTGCCGTCGAGCGGCTGGCCGAGCGGATTCACGACGCGGCCGATCAACGCATCGCCCACTGGCACCGACATAATGCTGTTCGTGCGCTTTACGGTGTCACCTTCTCGAATTTCGGTGTAATCACCGAGCAGCACGGTGCCGACCTGATCTTCTTCGAGATTGAGCGCGATTCCAAAAACACCGTGCGGGAATGCAAGCATCTCGCCGGCCATGCAGCGGTCCAACCCGTGGACGCGCGCGATTCCGTCACCGACGGAAATTACCGAGCCGACTTCTTCGACAGCTACGGTCTGCTCATAATTCTCGATCTGCTGCCGCAATATGCTCGTGATCTCGTCTGCCTTAATATTCGCCATGCCTTGCTCCTCACTTGCCTAGCACAGCCACTTCTGGCTGTGTCTGCCACCTCTTGCCGAGCATCTCAACTCCGTCATCCCGAACCGCGTCTTCGTGGTTCGGATAAACTGCAGAATCTCCGTGCCTATGTGGCTCCGTGGCTAATCGCCTTCCAGTCGCTCGCGCAACCGGTTCAACTTCTCCCGCACCGAACCGTCGTAAACCGTCGATCCGACACGCACGACTGCGCCGCCCAGAAGCGACCCGTCTTCGCTAAAGCGGGCTTCGATCTTCTTTCCTGTGCGCCGCTCGAGCGCCGCCGTCAGATCGCGCCGTTCTGCGTCGCTCAATGCACGCGCGGAGGTCACTTCCGCTTGCGCGATTCCCATCCGCGCATTCAACTCTTCGCCGAGCGCGCTGTCAATCTCGCGAAGCAATTCGGTGCGCCCGTGCATCACGATGAGGTGAATAAAATTGGCGACGTTTGGATCGAGCCGCATGCGAGCGGCCAGCGTCTTGATCACGTTTTGCTTCACTTCAATATCGACTGCGGGGCTTTCGAGAAAATTCCTGAGGTCAGCCGCGGAATAAAATGCCGCTACAAAGCTCTCGAAATCGGCTCTCACGCGCTGAGAGCTGCTCTTTGCCATTGCCACGTCGGCCATAGCGGCTGCGTAACGCCGTGCGACTGCTTCGCTCAATTCCGGCTCCCGTCGAGTGATTCTACAAACGCGCGAAACACCGCCGCTTCCGTGCTGGCCGTCATCTGATCTCGCAGCAAAACTTCAGCCTGTTCCACCGCTACGCTGCCCGCAAACGCCTTCAGTTCCAGCCGTGCAGCATGTTCGGCGGCCGCGATTTCCGCCTCACCGGCGCGTTCAATGTTGTGGGCATCCGCCTTTGCCATGGCGCGGATCCGCTGCGCTTCGTTTTCGTTCGCGCGCTGCGCATCGGCACGGAGCTGTGTGACTTCTGCATCAAGATGCGCCATTTTCTCCTGCACCATGCGGCGCTGATTTTCAGCGGCCTCGCGCGCGCGCTTTCCTTCCGCGATGCGCTGCGAGATCTGCTCCGCGTTGCGGCGGAAGTAAGGACCAGCCTTGGCGAATCCCCAGGCAATTACGCCGAA
>DATEME010000241.1:0-2657 GCA_035275865.1 Candidatus Acidiferrales bacterium
CGAACCGCCGTCATCCTGA
Organism: Candidatus Acidiferrales bacterium; assembly: GCA_035275865.1. Taxonomy (GTDB): domain Bacteria; phylum Acidobacteriota; class Terriglobia; order Acidiferrales; family UBA7541; genus Palsa-295. The sequence continues at coordinate 20 of DATEME010000241.1, forward strand.
GCGAAGCGAAGGATCCCTCTTACTGTCCCACTGCAACTATATAAGGCGTATTTATGTTCGGTGCAATGATTATAAATTGGACTGATTGCGCCTGGAGCGTTTTACTGTCAGTATCGGAAGGAGTGGCTTATGGAAACCGTACAGTTTTTTGACACGACGCTCCGGGATGGCGAACAGTCGCCCGGCTTTTCGATGAATCGCGAGGAGAAGCTGAAGCTGGCACACGCGATCGAAGAGCTCGGCGTCGATGTTCTTGAAGCCGGCTTCCCGATTGCGTCGCCGGGTGATCTGGAGGCGACGCGCGCCGTGGCCGCGGAGATTAAGGGCTGCCGAGTAGCGGCGCTCGCGCGGGCGCGTCAGGAAGATGTGGACGCGGCGCTGCGCGGGCTTGAACCTGCCGCAAAACCCCGCCTGCATGTTTTTCTCGCCACTTCGGACCTGCACTTGAAACACAAGCTGCGTATCAGCCGCGAAGAAGCGCTCGACCGGATTACAAAGATGGTGCGCTTTGGCAAAGAGCATTGTGAAGAAGTGGAGTTTTCCGCCGAGGATGCCAGCCGGACCGATCTCGATTATCTGTGCCAGGTGGTGTTGGCGGCGATCGATTGCGGCGCGACGATCGTGAACCTGCCCGATACCGTGGGGTATTCGACGCCGGATGAGTATGCGGACTTGTTCCGCAATGTGCGCGCGCGAATTGGCGCGCATCCGAATGTGATTTTGAGTGCGCATTGTCACGACGATCTTGGTCTTGCCGTGGCGAATTCTCTTGCCGCGATTGAAGGCGGCGCGCGGCAGATCGAGTGCACCGTGAACGGTATCGGCGAGCGCGCGGGAAATGCGTCGATTGAGGAATTGGCCGTGGCGCTGCACGTTAGGCAGAACCGTTATCAGGTTGAGTCACGGATCAAGCTGGAGAAGCTTTATCCCGTGAGCCGGATGCTGACTTCGATTACGAATGTGCCCGTACCGCCGAACAAGGCCGTTGTGGGCGCGAACGCTTTTGCACACGAGGCCGGCATTCATCAAGATGGCATCTTGAAGAATCCTCTGACATACGAAATTATTTCGCCGACCACTGTGGGAGTCCCGGCGCGCAAACTGGTGCTGGGGAAACACTCGGGCCGCAATGCGTTTCGCGCGCGGCTCGCGGATTTGGGATACGAAACGACGGATGTTGAGCTTGCAGAATGTTATCGGCTAGCGATTCAGCGCGCGGACGAGGACAAGGAAATAACGGACCGCGACCTGATTTCGATTATTCATCAGGTCCGGCGGCAGACGTCGCCTGCATCTGAGCCGAGTGCTGCAGCCTCGCGGTAGACGAGACGGTGTGGCACAGCCACTCCTTGGTTTTTGATTTTGAATTGCCTTTGTAGCGGCCGACTCGCTTTGTAGTCGGGCGCCTTTTTGCCTTCGTATTTTAAAGATGACACAAGTGCGAAAAACAATTGCAGTGATTGCCGGAGACGGAATCGGTCCCGAGGTGACGAGCGCCGCGATTGCCGTGCTCGGCGATTGTGCTTCGACGTTCGGACACGCCTTTGAATTTCGCGAGTTCCTTTTCGGTGGCATTGCAATTGATCGTTGCGGCGAACCTCTGCCCCCGGAAACGCTGGCGGGTTGCCGGGCAGCGGATGCCATCCTGCTCGGCGCGATCGGCGGTCCGAAATGGGAGGGCTTGCCGCTTGGGAAGCGGCCCGAAGCGGGATTACTGGGGATGCGTCAGGCGCTTGGCCTCTTTATCAATTTGCGGCCGATTCGCGTGCGTCCCGCGTTGCGCGATATCTCCCCGCTGCGTCCGGAGCGGCTCGGCGAAACCGATTTCGAGATCGTCCGTGAGCTTACGGGCGATATCTATTTTGGCGAGCACAAGATCGAAGGGGAAAAATCGCAGGCACGGGCGCGCGACGTTGCGACGTACACGTACGAAGAAATCGAGCGGATTGCGCGATTTTCGTTCGAACGCGCGGCGGCGCGGAATCGGCGGCTGACGAGTGTGGATAAGGCCAACGTCCTTGCGACTTCCACGCTCTGGCGGCAGACCGTTTCCGCGTTGGCGAAAGAGTATCCGAACGTCACGCTCGAGCACATGTACGTGGACAATGCATCGATGCAGATTTTGCTGCGGCCGACGGCGTTTGACGTGATCCTCACCGGCAATCTATTTGGAGACATTTTGAGCGACGAGGCGGCCGCGTTGGCTGGATCGATCGGGCTGATTCCGTCGATGAGCCGCGGACGCGCCGGCGAGCCTGCGCTTTACGAGCCGATTCACGGCTCGGCGCCGACCCTTGCCGGGAAAGACGTGGCCTCTCCACTTGGCGCGATTTTTTCGGCAACGATGATGCTCCGCGAGTCGTTTGGCTTGGATATCGAAGCGCAATGGATTGAAGCCGCCGTCGATCGCGCGCTGGAGAAAGGCTATCGCACTGCAGACATCGCTGCGCCCGGCGGAAAAACCGTCCGCGGCTCCGAACTTGCCGCCCAAATCCGTGCCGAGCTGCGCGAGGCGACAGTGCATCAGAAGAGTTACGGCTGGGGCGTCTAGTCAGATTCTGGAAGACTGCTTTCCGTCTTCAATTACAAATGTGGTGGTACTATTTGTACCACTACAAACGAGCTGCGAAAAAACGCT
>DATEME010000242.1:0-1176 GCA_035275865.1 Candidatus Acidiferrales bacterium
CGATTTATGAGTACACGCCCTTACCCCGGACGGTTGCGCCTCGCAACGAGTCCGGTTGCACAGACGTTTCCGCCGGGGGGCGGAATGGCCAAACTGCACTTAGGGCTTAGAGGGTTTTAGAGGCTATGAGGCCGTGCCCGCTATGCGGCGGGGGCGTTCGCTGCCTCAGGCGGCATAAAATAGCTTCGGCGGTGGGCTTCCGTTCCCAAGCTTCCGGACGCGTAGCCGAACCTTCCTGCGTTCGCCTTCGCTGTGCAGATGCTCCCCGGTCACCCTGTATGCGGCTTCGTCGGCATCTCTGGCCGCGACGAACCGCGCGTCTTGCTGCTCCCAGCGGCCACGGCGGCAAAGCTCGACCTCGTATATGTCCATGATGCCAATGAAGCTTCTGTTCTACACGTTGTTTCTGTCGCAATGCGATGTGAACTCGTTCACTCGAACCTAACAAAATCGGCCTTTTTGTGATTCCCATCACATCTGCGTAAGTGGCTGTCGCGTACCCGGGCTGAAACCAATAGTCGGGTCGTGGCGCGACCCGTCGGCCCAAACTTCTCAAGCAACGTGTCCACAATATTCTTGGGTGCGGGCGGCGTCGGTGCCACTCGGCGCCTCGAAGAAAATCGACTCAAGCTAGAGCAGACTCGCGGCCGCAATCACGATCCCTGTGACGAAGGCGGCAAGACACGAGAACAGCAGCAGATCATGCAGGATGAGGGCCATAGGAAATCTCCTCTACGCAGCGCCGAGCAATCGCTCAGAGCAGTCTTGTCGCTAAGGCGACGAGACAGGAGAACAGCAGCAAGTCGTTCAGGGTACGGATGGACATAGGAGCCCCGCCCTATGCAGCATCCCCGATAGCGCACCCTAAGACGTTGGCCAAAAAGTGATGGATGATTGGCTGAATTGAGACGGCGCGTTAATCGGCCTTCGGCCCAAACCTCTCCACGGCTTGCGGGATCGAATTATCTGGGGACAGCGCGGATTAACAGATGGAAGGCTGGATTGAGAGAACGGCCCTTAGCCCATGCGCCTCGCGCGCTTCATTCGATCACCTCGTCGGCGCGGGCGAGCAGCGTGTCCGGCATCGTCAGGCCGAGCGCCTTGGCAGTCTTGAGATTGATGACCAGTTCGTACTTGGTCGGCGCTTGCACCGGAAGGTCGGCCGGCTTCTCGCCC
>DATEME010000243.1:0-3513 GCA_035275865.1 Candidatus Acidiferrales bacterium
CCACCCATGTTGTATGCTTGCAAGGTTTTAGAGGAAACTGGCGGTCTGCGACGAGCATCCAATGAGGGTGTCTGTGGGCGCAGGCAAAATGGGCGCGGGCACGAAATCATCGAAGGGGATTCTCCTGTCTTTCCGTCTAAATTTACATGATCGCGAAAGAGTCTTGGTGTGCCGCAACGGGCGCATCTTGCTTGGGATTGCATTTGTGCATGGAGCCTGGATTGAACGGGGGAAAACGGCGTGACGACACTGGCTCTTGAAGAAAAATACGATCAGGTACGGCAGCTCATCGCAATGGGTAAGGAGCGGGGTTACCTGCTCTACGATGAGGTGAACGATATCCTGCCCGCCGAGGTCCACTCCTCGGAGGAAATTGACGATCTGCTCTCGACGTTCGAGCGCAACGGGATCGATGTGTACGAAGATCTCGCCACCGCCAAAGCGGCATTGGCTGCTTCTGATTCCGGCGAAACCGTTGAGGTGAAGGAAGAGGCGAGCGAGGACGGCGATCTCGATCTTACGCCGGGCTCGCTCGAAAAGACCAACGATCCCGTCCGCATGTATCTGCGCGAGATGGGCACGGTTCCGCTGCTGACGCGCGAGGGCGAAGTTGCAATTGCGAAGCGCATTGAGCGCGGGCAATTGCTCGTACTGAAGACGATTTCGCGCGCTCCGCTGATCTTGAAGGAGCTTGTGCAGGTCGGCGAAGATCTGCGCAACGGTTCGCGGTCGATCAAGGAAATCGTGCAGTTCGACGACGAAGAGCTCACCGAAGAAAAGATCGAAGCGAAGACCAAAGAGACCCTCAAGCAGATCGACAAGATCGGGAAGCTCTATCTGCAGGCGATGAAGCTCGCCGCAAAGCTGGAAAAGGTCCCGAAAGCCAAGAAAAAGCCGTATCTGCACGCGCGTTACGAAGTAGCGCGTACACGCGTGGAAATGTCGAAGCTCGTCCGCGATATTGACTTCAACCCATTCGAGAAAAAGCGCCTGATCGACAAGATTCGCCAGACGGTGGAACGCGTTCACTTCCTTGAGCGTGACGCGGCAAAGCTGGAACGACGCGTCGAAGCCTCGAAAGCGGAGGTGCAGGCCGAAGCGCGCAAGGACCTTCGCGCCCGCCGCCAGGAACTCGAAGAGATCGAAGTCGCCAGCGAAGTAAGCCCGGCCGAGCTAAAGCGCGCCCTTCAGGTGATTCTTCGGGGCGAAGCCGAAGCGGAAGTCGCGAAAAAAGAGCTGATCGAAGCGAACCTGCGCTTGGTCGTTTCCATCGCGAAGAAATACACGAACCGCGGCTTGCAGTTTCTCGATCTGATTCAGGAAGGCAACATCGGCCTGATGAAGGCCGTCGACAAATTCGAGTGGCGCCGCGGCTACAAGTTCTCGACGTACGCCACGTGGTGGATTCGCCAAGCCATCACCCGCGCAATTGCCGATCAGGCTCGCACGATCCGTATTCCCGTGCACATGATCGAGACGATCAATAAGCTCGTCCGCACGCAGCGCCAGCTTGTGCAGGAACTTGGCCGCGAACCTACCTCGGAGGAAATCGCGAAGCGGATGGATATCCCTGTCGCGAAGGTACGCAAGATTTTGAAAATCGCGCAGGAGCCGATTTCGCTCGAAACTCCGATCGGCGAAGAAGAAGATTCGCATCTCGGCGATTTCATAGAAGACAAGGCGGTCGTGTCGCCGTCCGATGCGGTGATCAACCTGAGCCTGAAAGAACAGACCTCGTCCGTCCTGAAGACACTCACGCCACGCGAGGAAAAAGTGATCAAGATGCGTTTCGGCCTTGATGATGGCAGCGAGCACACGCTCGAGGAAGTGGGCCAATCGTTCGCCGTCACCCGCGAACGCATCCGCCAGATCGAAGCCAAGGCGCTCCGCAAACTGCGCCATCCTTCGCGCTCGCGCAAGCTCCGCGCGTTCCTCGAAGGCTCAGCAAACGATTACTGATCTTCTGCAATTTGAAAGATAAAAAGAGCAGTCCTCGCGAGGACTGCCCTTTTTATTTGGAAGAGACTTAAGCGCCTTCAGGCCGATAAATGCGGATAATATCGTCCTTCACTTCCACCACAGCGCCCGGAAACTCCACGGCAGCGTGATCCCGCAAGTCTTGCACGGAATAATAGTCTCCTTCCCCGTCAAACCAACGCGCATCGTCGATCAGCAGCACGTGGTTCCGTATCCGATGCCGGTAGATACATTCCATCTCTTCCTTGATCGGCGCCGAGACTTTGCCCCAGTGCGCATCGACCCAGAATAAGCACGGCTCGTGCAGCAACGGCATGATCGTCGGCAACACTTTGCCACTGTCGCCTTCGTAAGTGTGAATGTGTGGGTATTTCGCAAAAATCCGCTTGGCACGCGCCGCATACCACGGATTATTTTCGATGGAATAGATTTCGCGGAAGCGATCTTTCTGCACGTTAATCATGTTGCCGACGTTCGTGCCCGTCTCCACCATCACTTTCAGGCCGAATCTCTCGCGGAACTCCGCGATGGTTTTCTGCTTGATCAGGTGCGGAATGCGAGGACCCGGCGAGCCCTTGACTTTCCACCACGCGTATTCGCCGAGGTATGCCAGGCGCTTGTAAGGATAGAAAAACGGGCTATCGCGAAATGCCTTGTGCGGAATTTCCCGCGAATGCGGATTTTTTTTCTTAAAGAGTGGCGACATTCGATAACCGATGATAAAGAACGCCGCGCAATTTGTAAAACTTCCTCATCCCGCGAGCTTATCGATCTTTGCCGCCAGGATGAAATCGCTCTCGGTAAGCCCGTCGATCTTGTGCGTCCACGTGGTCACTTCAGCTTTCCCCCAGCCCATCATGATGTCGGGATGATGTCCCTGCTCTTCCGCGACGTGCCCGACCTTGTTCACAAAAGCCAACGCAGCTTTGAAGTCAGGAAATTCGAAGGTCCTTACGATATGGTGCCCATTCACCACTTTCCAGTTAGGCACCTCTTTTGCCAATGTATTCAGTTGGACGCCCGCCAGCGGCGGCACGCCTCCTTTGCATGGAACGCAGGTCTTACTCGCTAGATCAGCCATCGCCGTTACCTCCGCATTTTCATTTTACCCAATCACCGCCGCGAAGATATACCGTGCCGCCCCTATGACTCAGTGAACTAGCTCCTCAGGGCTGCCACGGAGTGCGCGCTCACATATTCCCGCACATATTCGTTGAAGAGCTTCTCCAACTTGCGTGCAATCGGCTCGCGCGGAATCGAAATCTTTCTGCCGGCAATTTCGCTCACATTCAGCATGCTGCGGTTCGTCGACGAAATAAAACCCTCGTCCGCCGAGTAAAGATCCTCCGGGAAGAGCGTCCGTTCCTCGATCTCAATCCCTTTGCCCGGTCCAATTTCCATCACGACTTCCCGCGTGATTCCCGCTAGGCACCCAGACGAGAGCGGCGGCGTAAACACGCGCCCGCCCTTCGTGCAAAACACATTTGCCGCAGTACACTCAGCCACTTCGCCGCGCTCATTCAGCAAAATCACTTC
>DATEME010000244.1:0-2073 GCA_035275865.1 Candidatus Acidiferrales bacterium
CCGGCGGGCGGCCCACCGTCATCCGAAGGGACCAGGGCGATCGGAAACGATCACACAAACGTGAACGAACCGAGAACAAGCTTAGGGAGTCCACTGGTCGGCGTTTGTGCGAGCGGCCGTCCAACACCGGCCACAGTGCAAAACGAATCCGTGGCCACGGCTGAGTCAGGAAGAGGCATCGTGAGCAAAGGCAAGTATTCCGTCGAGTTGTTCAAGGAGGGCGGCGAAGGCGCCGGCCAGGAAGAGATCATTGACCGGCATGACAACCTGACGGTTGCCCGAGCGATCTATCGAGGCCGCGTTTCCCAATATCCGGGCCGGCTGGTCATGCTGTGCGACCGCGCTCGCATTTTGGCGAGAAGCGATCGACCGGAGACAATGCCCTAAGACGCGGTTGAGTTATTTAGGCAACATTCGCCGCGGGGCGCCGACTTCTTCAAACCTTCAAGCGCAACTGTTCAATTTTCAGTGGTTGGCGCGACTAGACGCACGATCGCTTTTCCTTGGTGTTCAGTACAGTTCGCGCCGCCGACTGTTCATAAATCGGTTGTTCTTTAAACAGGGTCTTCGCGGAATCGAGTGGGCGAAGTTAGGGCATGAAGGCGCAAGAAAGCTGTGCATTTCTTAGCGATTTTGGATTTCGGTGTGGGCTTCGATTTGGCATCCGAGATGGATGACAAGAACGGCGAAGCGAGCTCGGCGACTTGTGGATTCCTATTGCTTTCCGGGTTTTCGGCCGGAACAGACGGTATGCGGCGTTTTCGGTGATCCGAAAGCGCGGGTGATCAGGCTCAATCGGCGTTCAAAAAAACGGCTTGCGGCTGCTGCGGTCGCGTGCAGAGGGGCTGGTACGATCGCAAGCTGCGGCGCGTGCGCGATCTGTCGTGCGGCGACACGCGGATTTTTCTGGACTTGGAGGTGCGGCGCCTCGACTGCCGTCACTGTGGCAAGGTGAAGCGCGAGCGGCTCGACTTTCTGGCGGACAATCCGCTCTACACCAAGCGCTTTGCCTATTATGTCGGCCGTCGCTGCCGATCGGCAACGATCAAGGACGTCGCGGCGGAGTTGAAGCTGGACTGGCACACGGTCAAGGCGCTGGACCAGCAGTATATGGAAGCCCAGCTCAAGCGTGCCGGCATGCCTTCACCGCAGGTGATCGGCATTGACGAGATCGCGATCCGTAAGGGTCACACCTATCGGATCGTGGTGAGTGATCTGCTGCGGGGCCGGCCGATCTGGTTTGGCGGCAAGGACCGTTCGGAGGCAAGCATGGGCCAGTTCTACGCCAGGCTCGGCAAGAAGAAGAGCTCACGCATCCGGCTGGCGGTGATGGACATGTGGAAGCCGTTTCGGCTGGCGACGGCGGCACATGCGCCGCAGGCCGCGATTTTGTTCGACAAGTTCCATGTCATGCGGCATCTGGGTGAGGCTTTGGATCAGGTTCGCAAGAGCGAATATAGGCGGCTTGCGGGGCGCGATCGGCGCTACATCAAGGGCCAGAAATACACATTGCTGTCGCGCAAGGAAAATCTCACGCTCGATGGCAAGAAGGCTTTGAAGACGTTGCTTTCGGCCAATAAGCGGCTCAACACCGCCTATGTCCTCAAGGAGAGTTTCGGCCAATTGTGGAGCTACGAGCGCGAGGGCTGGGCGCGGCGCTTCTTCGATAATTGGCGCGCCGGCCTCAAGTGGCAGCGGCTCAAGCCGTATGAGAAGTTCGCCGAGATGATCAATCGTCATTGGGACGGGATCGCCGCCTATTGCCGGCTTGAGAACAAGGTCTCGCTCGGCTTCGTCGAGGGGCTCAACAACAAGATTCGGGTGATCCAGCGCCGCGCCTACGGCTTGCGCAACGAAGAATATCTGCGGCTCAAGGTTCTCACCTGCATGCTGCCGGCGCTGTAGCGGCGCGGCTTTCCGCGGAACTTCGTCCGCCAGCCTGATAACGGATGCACAACGCACTGCCTTGCCATCAACCATGGTGAGCGCATGGCATCGCTATGGACATGATGGACAACGCAAGCGCGTTGCCCACATACCCACAGCGACAACAACAGAAGCAGCCAACCGATT
>DATEME010000245.1:0-25124 GCA_035275865.1 Candidatus Acidiferrales bacterium
CTTGTCGTAAAGCACGGCTGCATAAACGCGAACTGTAGGAAAGCGCGCACGAGTAGTACCTTCGTAACATTGACCGGATGCAGTGCGAACCCTTACCTTCACCAGCGACAATTCGGAAAGCTCTGGTCAGAGCGATGCCAGGCCAGAGGGAGCGGGGGTGTGTATTCTTACGACACACTCCAGTAATTTCCCCTATTGACTGGCACTAAACCGCAATAGACTCCTCCGCGACGGTCAACCCGTCCCAGAGGGGTTCTATGAACAGGTGGTTTGTTTCTTGCGGTTTGGCGCTGTTAGTACTGACGAGTTCCATGGCGTTGAAAACGGCGGTTTTGCCAGTACCGCCGCCGACACCTGGCTTTGTTTTGCCGGTGCCGCCGCCGACGCCGGGCTTAGCAGTTCTGCCGGTACCGCCGCCAACACCTGGCTTGCGGTAAGACGCTCGCGGAACTGCCAGAGCTTAGAACGGACGTAAACTAAGGTGTCTGGCGAGTTCCAATACATTACTTCACTGATAGGTTTCCTCGCGGAAATTGCCGTGGTAGTGTGCGTCTGCAAGCCGGCGAACTTCAGACGCTATCTTCCTCTCGGCTTTTACATGCTCTGTGGGGCCGTAGGTACTTGTGCGCTTTATTTCTCCCTCATAAAGTTCGGATCTAGCTCCGCAACGTACCGCTTCCTCTATTTTTATTCAGACAGCATCATGATGCTGGCCGTGTACTGGGTCATTATTCGCTTTTACCTGCAGGTCTTCCAGGAGATGGGGATCAGCGGATACATCCGCCGCGGCGCCGTCTTCCTGCTGGGCTGCACCGCACTGTTTTCCTATGGTGTCGTTCACGAAAATCGTTTCCATCTGACAATTCGCTTCGCCGTGGAGTTGGGCCAGAATCTGTATTTTGTCGGCGTGGTCCTTATCTATCTCTTGTGGGGCGCACTCGCAAAGTTAAAGGAAACGCGGAGCCGGCTTGCGCAGTTCGTGCTCGCGCTTGGGATCTATTTCAGCGCAACGGCGGCGACGTATGCGCTCAGAACACTCTTCCCTGCCCTTGAAAATAATCTGATCCTGATGTGGATACCGCCCGTGATGGGATTGTGGTTGCCCGTGGCGTGGACCTACACATTCGTCAAAGTTCCCGAAGAAAGCCGGGTCGCGCCGGCGCTTTTGGAAGCAAAGGCGGCGGCATGATCGCTTCTCTCATCTGTGTCATTTCCGCGGCTACGCTGTTTCAGCTGATGGCAGCGTACTGCCGTTCGATCCTTGCGTCGAGCCGCCGCGTCGAGCTTTCCGAACGCGTCCGCGAAGTGGGCGGGTTCCGCGGCGACAGCGTGGGTGTAGGCGATTTTGGGCGTTTGCTTCAACTTGTCCGGCTGTGCCCGCAGCGGGCAGACGACCAAGCGGACATTCGGGCCGTCGGTGCATATTACAGCTTCCTGTGCGCGTTAAACCGTGCGACGGGCGCGCTCGTCCCGCGCATTGCGGCCTGGGCCAATCGCGAATGCGAGAAGTGCTCGTATTTCGCGGCGGTTGCGCTGGATCGGCGCATTTCTTACAGCCGCGATCTTTTCTTCCAGCAGCTCGGCAGCCGCGCATAGCGATTTCCGCCGTTTTTCTTCCTAAATAAGGCCGACTGCGCAACCGCCCGGAATGCCCTTGCCGCGTTCCGGGTGGCATAATACTCACCACAGATGAAATCCGACCTGGAAAGAAGATTGGTGCAAGCCATCGGTTCGACGGGGCTGATCGCGCCGGGCGACCGCGTGGGCGTGGCCGTATCGGGCGGCGCGGATTCCGTTGCATTGCTGAGGCTGCTGGATGCGGCGCGATTCAAATTCGGAACTGCGCTGATTGTGGTGCACTTCGACCATTGCTTGCGCGAGGAATCTGCGGAGGATGCGCGCTTCGTCGAAAACCTGGCGCATTCGCGCGGGTTCACTTTCATTGGCGAGCGGGCGCAGGTTGCGGATATTGCCGCGCGCGCGAAGCGAAACGTGGAGGACACGGCGCGCCGCCTGCGTTACGAATTTTTCGCCCACATTGTTCACGAAGGCCATGCGACGAAGATTGCCGTGGCGCATACGATGGACGACCAGGCGGAAACCGTTGTTGCGCGTTTATTGCGCGGAACGGGTCCGTCCGGACTGGCGGGAATTTATCCACGTATGGGAGCGGTCGTGCGGCCGCTGCTCGGAATTCGCCGCGCAGCCTTGCGCGACTATTTGCGCGAGATCAACCAGGAATGGCGCGAGGACAGGACGAATCTCGATACGACGCGGCAGCGGGCGCGAATTCGCGGAAAGTTGCTGCCGCTGATCGAGCAGGATTTTTCGGGGCATGCCGTGGAGCATTTGGCAAACCTCGCGAAATTGTCGAGCGAAGAGGAAAAATTCTGGTCTGCGCTCGTGGAGGATCGCTTCGCGGCGCTGGCAACAACGAGCACGTCAACGGTGTCCATTTCAGTAGCCAAACTGCTTTCGCCTTTTCCTTTTTCGTCGGTGCCGGATGGCGAGCCTCAGCGCTGCCTTACGGAACGGTTGGTGCGGCGTCTATATCAGGAAGCAACGGGAGGCCTGCTGGAGCTGACGTCGGCGCACGTGGAGCATGTGATTCACCTCGCGAAAGCGTCTATGGGCGGCAAGCGAGTGGAACTGCCAGGCGGCGTGACGGCGGCGCGGAGCTTTGGGGACTTGATTTTCTCGCGCACTCCCTCGTCCGGAACACGGGCGCGCCGGAACGAAACGCAACATCCCGTTCGTGCGTACCAATATTCGATCCAGCTGAACGATCGCGGGCCGATCGACGTTTCCGTTCCCGAATTAGGCACCTGCTTCCGGCTGAAAGTGATTGACTGGCCTCCAGCGGAGCGCGAAACTACACTGTGGCGGAGTATCTTGGATTTTGATTCGCTGCGCCCGCCTTTGGTGCTGCGGAGTTGGCATGCCGGGGACGGTTACCGGCCACGCGGCAGGCGCAAGGCGCGGAAATTGAAGGAGATGCTCCTTGCGGCTCGCATCGAAGCGCGCGACCGCAACGGCTGGCCCGTGCTGGAAAGCGGCGGCCAGGTAATTTGGGCCAAAGGCATGGACGCCGCTGAAGAGTTTTGCGCTCGGGAAGGAACGCGAGCGGGGGTTTTAATCGAAGAATGCAAGCCTCTGAGGTGACGATGAAGGTCGCCTTCTCCCAGCAACAGCTTGCCAAGCGCGTCAGCGCAATGGGGCGCGTGATTTCAAAAGATTACGCTGGTCGCACACTGGACGTCGTGATCGTCCTCGAGGGATCGTTCCTCTTTGCGGCCGATTTGGTGCGAACGATTTCCCGGCCTGTCGTATGTCACTTCGTCCGATCGGAAATGCGCGACGTGCGGACGCAAGGGCATGAGTTGCGGGAGATATTTTTCAGCGCGGCCCCGGCGTTGAGAGGCCGGGACGTGCTCGTAGTGGACGCGGTGCTGAACACGGGCGTGACGCAGGATTTCTTGCTCAAGCGCCTTGAGGAAGGTCTCCCGCGTTCTTTGAGGCTTGCGGTTTTGTTCGACAAGCCGCAGGCGCGCAAGGTCAACCTGCAGCCTGAATACAGTGGATTCGCTGCAGCATCTAAGGAGTGGGTCGGATACGGGCTGGGCGGTCGGGATGGAACGGGACGCAATCTTCCTTTTGTCACGATCGAGGCGCCTCACGCAGTTGCGAGGCGTTCAGCCAAGGGTCGTCACAGGGTATCCAGAGGGCGAGGTAAGCCGTGAATTCAGCCGTTCGTAATATTTTATTTTGGGTCTTAATGATTCTGTTGGCTGTCGTTTTGTGGCAGATGGCCTCCCGCGGGGGCCAGTCCGGACATGAAGATCAGCCGTCTTATTCCGAGTTTCTCTCAAAGCTCGACAATGGGCAGGTCAAAGAGGTCACTATCAACCTCTCGCAGAATAGCGCTGAGCTTGAAGGCGTTTACAAGGACTCGACTAAGTTCCGCAGCGTGACCGTTGCAAATGCGGTGATCGGGGACATCACCAAGTCTCTCACGGACAAGGGCGTTCCCTACGACTACAAGGAAGTGAGCAACGGGAATTGGATCAACTTCCTCGTCGGCGTCGCGCCGATCATATTGCTCGTGGCGCTCTGGATTTTCATGATGCGGCAGATGCAAGCTGGCGGAAACAAGGCGCTCAGCTTCGGGAAATCCCGCGCGCGCCTGCTCACAGCTCAGCAGAAGAAGGCTACATTCAAGGACGTTGCCGGCATCGATGAAGCCAAGGAAGAATTGTACGAGATTATTGACTTCCTGAAGGATCCGCAAAAATTCCAGAAGCTTGGCGGACGCATTCCCAAGGGCGTATTACTTGTAGGCCCTCCGGGAACCGGAAAGACTTTGCTTGCACGCGCCATCGCCGGTGAGGCGAACGTGCCGTTCTTCTCGATTTCCGGCTCAGACTTCGTGGAAATGTTCGTGGGCGTCGGCGCGAGCCGCGTACGCGACCTTTTCGAGCAAGGCAAGAAGAATGCGCCTTGCATTATTTTCATAGACGAAATCGACGCGGTCGGCCGCCATCGCGGCGCCGGGTTAGGCGGCGGTCACGATGAGCGCGAACAGACGCTCAACGCGCTGCTCGTCGAAATGGACGGCTTCGAATCCAATGAAGGCGTGATCCTGATCGCGGCCACCAACCGGCCGGACGTTCTCGATCCCGCGCTTCTCCGCCCTGGACGCTTTGATCGCCGCGTCGTGGTGCCACGGCCTGACGTAAAAGGCCGCGAGGAAATCTTGCGTGTGCATACCCGCAAGGTGCCTCTCACGGACGACGTCGATCTCTCGGTGATCGCTCGCGGTACGCCGGGGTTCTCAGGCGCGGACGTGGCGAACCTGGTGAACGAAGCCGCTCTGTGGGCCGCGCGCCAGAACCGCAAAATGGTCGCTATGGCCGACTTCGAAATGTCCAAAGACAAGGTGCTGATGGGCGTCGAGCGGCGTTCGATGATTCTTTCGGACGAAGAAAAGCGCAATACGGCCTATCACGAGGCGGGTCACGCTCTCGTCGCGGCGATGACACCGGGTACCGATCCGCTGCATAAGGTGACGATCATCCCGCGCGGCATGGCGCTGGGCGTCACGATGCAACTGCCGATTGACGACAAGCATACCTACACGAAGGATTTCCTCGAATCTCAGCTCTCCGTTCTGATGGGCGGGCGCGCCGCGGAGGAAATCTTCCTGCACCACATCACCACAGGCGCAGGCAATGACATCGAGCGTGCCACGGAAATTGCCCGCCAGATGGTTTGCGAATGGGGCATGAGTCCCCTTGGGCCCCTGACCTTCGGTAAAAAGGAAGAACAGATATTTCTCGGGCGTGAAATCGCGCAACATCGCGACTACTCCGAAGACACGGCGATCAAGATCGATGGCGAGGTCCGCAGCATCGTCAACACCGGCTATTCGAAGGCACGCAACATTCTGGAAACGAACCGAGACGCCCTGGAACGCGTGGCGCACGCTCTGCTTGAGCGCGAGGTGCTCGACGCGACCGAACTGAAGCTGCTCATTGAAGGCAAGCCGTTGCCCGAGAAGCCGCCGACACCGCCCCCGTCCGCACCGCCCGTGCCGAGTAAAGAGCCAAGCCTCACGCTCCGGCCCGAACCGCGGCCGCTGCCCGGTTTGGCAAAGGGCGAAAAGCCCGCTCCGGCTTAGAGATAGCTCCGAAGGCTGCAAGCGAGGGCGCTGCGCTTTTATGACGCGGCGCCCTTTTTGTTTCTCTGCATGGATTGGCGGCTCTCGGTTGTACGAAAGGGGAGACGGGCCTAAAATACGGTCATGGCGAAAAAAGGGTCGGACACATTCGAGATCGAATGCCCCTGCTGTCACGGCAAGCTGCTCCTGGACCGCGAATTGGGCGTCGTCCTGAGCCATACGGCGCCGGTGAAGCCGCCGTCGGTCGATTTCGACGATACGGCGCGGCTGTTGCGTGAGCAGGCGGATGCCGTCGAGGCGAAGTTTCGCGCGTCCGTGGAAGCCGAACGCACCAAGGAAGATGTGCTCGCGCGCAAATTCGCCGAAGGTTTGAAGAAAGCGAAAGACGCGCCGATAGAAAAGCCGATGCGCGATTTCGATCTCGATTAAGCCGTCTCTATTCTCCGCAAATTCCTCTCTTCTCGATTCGTACGCGAACGTGGTTCAATGCCTGCGTGACGCCTGGCCACCGGATTCAGCTAAAACCGGCAAAATCCGCCGGACAGCTCAGCTGCGTACTTCATCGCAAACGTTTTCGCCTCAAGCTGCCATCACGGACGCTGGTTCTTGGCGAGCGCACGCTGATCATGGGCGTGCTTAACGTCACGCCGGACAGCTTTTCGGATGGCGGCCACTATCTTGATCCACAAGCTGCAATCGCGCATGCCCTCGAGATGGAGCAGGCTGGGGCGGACTTGATCGATATCGGTGGCGAGTCCACCCGGCCAGGATCGGAGGGCGTGCCGGCCGAAGAGGAACTGCGACGAATCCTGCCGGTGCTGGAAGGCCTTCGCGGCAAATTGAAAATTCCTATTTCCATCGACACGAGCAAGTCGCGCGTTGCCGAAGCGGCTGTCCAGGCAGGCGCGGAAATCGTCAATGACGTGACTGGCCTTCGCGCCGATCCCGACATTGCTGAAGTCGCGAAACGCCACAAGCTGCCGCTCGTCCTGATGCACATGCGCGGCGAGCCGCGAACGATGCACAAAGGCCCGTTTGCTCGCGACGTGACGAAAGACGTGATCGCGGGATTCAAGCGCTCGGTGGCCGTGGCTCGCCGAGCGGGCGTGCCAAAATCGCAGATCGTTCTCGACCCAGGCTTGGGATTCGGCAAGAGCTACGAACAGAATTACGAACTAATAGCGCGTATACCGCAGCTCGCGGCGCTGGGATTTCCCCTGCTCATCGGAGCTTCGCGAAAAAGCTTCGTTGGAAAGGCGCTCGGCGGCGCGGCAAAAGGTGAGCGGGCATGGGGGACTGCCGCGACAGTTGCGGCGGCGGCATTCGGGGGAGCGCATATGGTTCGCGTGCATGACGTTGCCGAGATGGTGCGGGTGGCGCGCGTAGCGGACGCCATCGTAAATCGCGGTCGAACGCGGGAGAAGTCTTCGCGATGAATTCATCTTCGAACGCACAGGAGCGCATGTCCCTCCGCGGTGGACTCGCCTTTTTCGCGGGTTTCTCTGCGTGGACGTTCGACGCATTCGACTTTTTCATCCTCGTCTACGTCGTCCCCCATGTGGCGAAGGATTTTCACCGGTCTCTCGCCGACATCACTGCGACTCTAACGGCCAGCCTGCTCATGCGTCCCGTAGGAGCGTTTTTCTTTGGCCTGATCGCCGACCGATGGGGCCGTCGCATTCCGTTGATGCTCGATATCGCGTTCTATTCCGTGATGGAGGTGCTGTCCGGCCTAGCGCCGACGTACCGGATTTTTTATATCCTGCGGCTGCTTTACGGCATCGGCATGGGCGGCGCTTGGGGCGTCGGCGCCTCACTCGGCATGGAATCCGTTCCCACGAAGTGGCGCGGTGTTCTCTCGGGCGTTTTACAGGAAGGCTACGCCATTGGGAATTTGCTCGCGGCCGTGGCGTTCTGGACGGTTTATCCAGACTGGGGCTGGCGTCCGATGTTCTTCATCGGAGTCGTTCCTGCCTTGCTGACACTTCTCGCGCTATTTGGCGTGGAGGAAAGCGAGGCCTGGAAGACGGCTGCCGCGCAGAAGAAAAGCTGGGGAGAGTATTTCGAAGTCATCACCAAAAACTGGAAGCGGTTTGTCTATCTTGTTGTGCTGATGGCGATGATGAATTTCATGTCGCACGGCACGCAGGATCTCTATCCAACGTTCCTGCAGGTCGAGCGGCATTTCGACACACAGGTCACGGCCATCATTAGCGTTATCTCCATGATTGGAGCGATCGTCGGAGGAATTCTGGTCGGGCTGTATTCGGATCGCTCCGGCAGGCGGCGGGCAATGGTGATCGCAACCGTGCTTGCGATATTCCTGATCCCGCTTTGGATCTTTGCGCCCAACGTTGCGCTTATTTCGCTCGGAGCATTCCTGATCCAATTTATGGTCCAGGGGGCATGGGGTGTGATCCCGGCGCATATCACCGAACTATCGCCCGGGGCGACACGCGCCTTTTTGCCCGGCTTCGCTTACCAGATCGGCGTGCTGATTGCGGCGAGGACGCCACAGTTTCAGGCGGCCACAGCGGCCCGCTTCGGCTACGCTCCGACGATGGCCGTCTTTGCAGCAGCGGTGTTTGTGATTGGCGCAATTGTGATTGCCTCGGGCCCAGAAGCTCATCGGAAGGAATTTTGAGCCGATGAGGGATGTACCTGCGATTCGAGATTGCATCAAGCTGCAAATAAGCTCCTCGCCGAGCCAAATTGAAACAGGTAAAATGAATATCCGAGCTTGAGGGGGATTTCATGACTGCGACAACGGCAACAGCACCTTCCGCATCCACAATCGAGGCCATCAAGGAGAGAGCCAAACGCCTGAGTATTCTTTCGATGATGTCTACAACCGCCGCTGGCTCGGGCCATCCGACCTCGTGCATGTCTGCGGCGGAACTGGTGGCCGGCACGTTTTTCTACGCGATGAAGTTCGATCCCAAGAGCCCGAATTCTCCCAATGGCGACCGGTTCGTGCTCTCCAAGGGGCACGCTGCTCCGGTCCTCTACGCCGCTCTTGCCGAGGCGGGAGTTTTTCCGGAATCGCGCGTGATGACTCTGCGGCAGTTTTCGAGCGAATTGGAAGGTCACCCGACGCCGCGCATTCCCGGAGTCGACGCGGCAACCGGCTCCCTTGGCCAGGGTCTTTCCGTAGGCACCGGCCTGGCCATTGGCGCCCGCATGGACAAGAGTCCGACACGCGTTTATGTCCTTATGGGCGACGGTGAGATGGCCGAGGGTCAAATCTGGGAGGCCGCTGCGTTCGCAGGCCACTATAAGCTCGATAACCTGACCGCGATTGCCGACGTGAATGCGCTCGGCCAGAGCGAACCGACAATGTACCAGCACGATATGGAGATTTACCGCAAGAAATTCGAAGCGGAGGGCTGGGATACGCAAGTAATCGATGGACATGACGTCGCCGCTGTCCTCACTGCGCTTGATCGTGCCAAAGCCACAAAAGGCAAGCCGCAGGCGATTTTGGCGCGGACAATCAAAGGCCACGGCGTCAGTTTCCTCGCAGGGAAAGAGCATTGGCATGGCAAGCCGATTCCCAAAGATCAGCTGGCAGCAGCGATCAAAGAGATCGGCGCCCCGATTGAGCTGCCTCCCGACCCGGGAAAATCGTATGCCAGAACATCGCTGCCTAAGCCTCCGGACTTCCCCGCTCCCGCGGCGCCCGACTACGATCCGTCAAAGCCGATCGCGACCAGGGAGGCTTACGGATTTGCGCTCAAGCGGCTTGGCGCGGTGAATCCGCATATTGTCGCTATTTCCGGCGACGTCAAGAATTCAACTTTCTCGGAAATCTTCGGCGACGCGTTCCCGGATCATTTCTACCAGGGCTATATTGCCGAGCAGAACCTCGTAAGCGCCGGGGTTGGACTGGCAGCGCGCGGCAAAGTTCCCTTTCTCGACACATTTGCCTGTTTCCTGGCGCGCGCCTATGACCAGGTTCGCATGGCCGCCATTAGCCGCAGCAATATCAATCTGTGCGGCTCGCATTGCGGCGTTTCGATCGGCGAAGACGGCCCGTCGCAGATGGCGCTTGAAGACATCGCCATTTTCCGTGCCGTGCATTCCTCGTCGGTGTTCTATCCGAGTGATGCGGTCTCCACTGAACGGATCACCGAAATCATGGCGCGCCGCGAAGGAATCAATTACCTGCGCACATCGCGGCCGAAGATGCCAATTCTCTATTCCAAGGATGAAAAGTTCCCGGTACCCGGCTTCAAGGTGCTACGCCAAAGCGCTCAGGACAAAGTGACGGTGATCGGCGCGGGAGTCACGCTGCATGAGGCACTTAAGGCGGCTGACCAGCTGAAATCCGAGGGCATACCGGTTCGCGTCATCGACCTGTACTGCGTAAAACCCATCGACGGAAAAACGGTCGCGGAGCAAATTACGGCGACCGGGGGCCGGCTGATCACGGTCGAGGATCATTGGCCGGAGGGTGGGATCGGCGAGGCCGTTCTTTCGGCTCTGGCTCAGGTGGGCACGGTGCCTGCGAAGTCGCGGTTAATCGCTGTTCGGGATATGCCACATTCCGGCAAGCCCGACGAGCTTGTGGACGCCTTCGGCATCTCGGCCCGGCACATTGCCGAGGCCGTTCGCGCGATCGCATAGTTCGGGACTTCCAGTTCGGGCAGGCTTGGGGTTCAGACACAGTTCAAAACGATTTGTGTTAGGCGAATAGAAAAATTCCGGCAAAATCGATATTTGCGACGAAGATTCGCCACAGGAGTGTGCTTTGAAGATATCCGTGATTGGCACCGGCTATGTGGGTTTGGTGACGGGCTGCTGCTTTGCCGAGGTTGGGCACGAAGTGATCTGTACGGACAACGATCCGGCAAAATTAAAGGTTCTCGAGTCGGGTCGTTTGCCGATCTACGAGCCGGGCTTGGACAAAGTAATCGAGAAGGCGCGCCAGAAGAAGCTTCTGCGCTTTTCAGGCAGCGCGGCTGAGACGATCAAGGGCGGCGACGCCATTTTCATCTGCGTCGGCACTCCTCCGCTGCCGGACGGGGACGCCGACCTGAGCGCCATCGATAACGTGGCCCGCCAGATCGCCACAGAAGCGCAATCGCCTAAGCTGGTGGTCGAGAAGAGCACTGTTCCGGCTCGTACCGGTCAGGAACTGAAACGCGCGCTCGCGGTTTACAGTCGCAAGAGCGGCGTAAAGCTCAGCGTGGCATCGAATCCCGAGTTCCTGCGCGAGGGCACGGCCGTCGAAGACTTTCTTCATCCGGACCGCATCGTGGTCGGCGTGGAGGACGAATCTTCCGAAAAGCAGCTTCGCGAAATCTATAAGCCCGTACTGGAACGCAAATTCAACTGCCCGGTGCACTCGCCGGCTTGCCCTGACGGACCAACTCCGTCATTCCTGGTCACGACGATCAACAGCGCCGAGTTGATCAAGCACGCGTCGAACTCCTTTTTGGCGCTGAAGATTTCTTACGCCAATATGGTGGCCGATCTCGCCGAAAAGCTGGGAGCCGATATCGAAGAAGTGATGCGCGCCATGGGCATGGACCCGCGCATTGGACCGAGCTTCCTCAAGGCCGGCCTCGGATTCGGCGGCTTCTGCCTTCCGAAAGACGTGCAGGCATTCATCCATCTCGCCGAGCGCTCTGGAGTCGATTTCACAATGCTGCGCGAAGCCGAGCATGTGAACGTACGGCGCATCGATCGTTTTTGCGACAAGATCCGCGAGGCTTTGTGGGTCGTTCGCGGCAAGCAGATTGGCGTGCTGGGCCTCGCGTTCAAGGCGAATACCGACGACACGAGGTTTGCCCCTGCAATCGCTCTGATCCACCGCCTGCTGGAGCAGGGCGCAAAGGTCAAAGCCTACGATCCCGAGGCTATGGACCGGGCCAAGGAGCTCCTCCCCAACGTCGAATATTGCAAGTCGCCCTACGAAGTCGCCGAAGACAGCGAAGCGCTCATAATCGCTACCGAATGGGACGAGTTTAAGAAACTCGATTGGGATCGCGTTCAGAAAGCGATGCTGCGTCCGCTAGTTCTTGACGGACGCAACCTGCTTTCCCCGAAAGAAATGAAGACTCGCGGATTTGAATATCGCTGCTTCGGGCGCCCGCAGTAGCAATTAGCACGCATATCCTAGAGAAGAGGCCTTAAAGTGGCAGAGAAGATGGTTTTGATCGGCGTGTTGCCGGAAGTGATCGCTCTCGACCCCGGCGATCAGGCCGTGTGGTATTCGAATGCGGGAAACATCAAAATCGAATTCGATCCGCAGCGAAGCCCTTTCAGCTCCAACATATTCCAGGCCCCGGCGGGCGTCCGCCTGATGAGCGGCGCGGCCCGCCCCGGAACGAACCCGGGCAGCTACAAGTATCGCTTGTTCCTGAACGAAGTGATCGCAACACAAGGTGAAGTGCTGATTCGCGGTAAGTGAAACGATTTACAAAGCTTATAGCTTCAGTCGCCGGCCAGCGCCGCCTGGTAAACAAATCGTTCCTGACCGATTGAATCCGCCAGCACGCGTCGCACCTGCGCAAGCTTCGAGGCCGGAACCTGCTTTTCGCGCGCAACGTTCAATTCGGCCGCCTTACGCGGAAAATCGTGCCGCCGGTCGAGCCACAATCCAAACTCACGCAGCAAATCCCCGGCGAAATTGGGGTCGTCGGTCCGCTCCACGCCCCAGAATCGGAGCTTCTCTTCATTCTTTTGGAGCACTTGCAGCGATTCTTCGAGCTTCTTCATGGCCGCGTTGAATGAGGATGCGAGGAAATAGAGCCGAAGCGTCCAAGGGCTGGCTTCGGCGACGTTGGCGGACGGAAACGTTGCGCGAACGCGCACGTTATACTTGCCGTTTTGAGTCTTTTCGATAGCGCACGAATACTCGTTCACAGACGCACTGCTTCTGGACATGGCATTCCTCTGCTTCCTCTGAACTGATACTGGCTTTGACATCGAGTAGCGTTGGCCTGCGACAGAAATTGTCGCTGCCTTGATGGTCTTCACTCGCTTCGCCCGCATAATCGCTCCTGAAAAGGAAGATTGATTTGCTGCGCCACGCGCGTTCGGGAAGGCATGCACCTGAACGTACCCCCGCTGGCACCGGGGAGGCTCGGCGGACATAACAAGTCTAACGAAGTGGGCAGAGGGGGGCAATACCCTACATACAATCATGTAACGGTATTGTTATCAGTTATTTACGTCGTGGATGTCAGCTTGCTGATTTCGTGAAGCTCGTCAAAACGTCGTTGTGGATCACGAGCTTCCCTTCTTTTTGAAGCTGGTCCTCAAGGCTTGTATGGAACGCTTCGAACGCAGCATCTTGCTTCGATTGGAGCAGTTGCTGCCTGATATCTTCTCGTTGCGACGCCAAATCGGCAGGATTCGGTTCATTTTGAGCCACAACGCGGTACACCAACCAGTTCTCGGAGATACTTATCGGCGAACTCACCTTGTCAACGCCCATTGTGAAGGCGCCCTGGATCTGTTTTCCCGTTCCCACATCGGGAACGGAACCCGATCGCGCGAAGAAATCGGAAGTCTTTGCATCCAAACCGAGAGCCTTCGTCGCCTTTGCGAAATCTTCTCCCCCCTGAGCCTGTTTGGCCAGGTCTGTAGCGCGCGTCGCGGCAAGGGCCGCTGACTGTTCCCTCTGGTAATCGGCCAGAACCTTGTCATGCACTTCGGCGAGGGTTCCTTGATGCGCCGGCTGAATATTGGTCACCGTGAGGACTACCACGCCCTTATCGATGCGCAGCGGCTGCCCCAGCTCGCCTGGCCGAAGCTCAAAGAGCAAGCGGTGAATGTCCGCCGAATCTCCCAAATCGTCTACCGAGTCAGCAAACGCGACCGGACCGGCTTCGGCGACTTGCATATTGAATTTCTTTGCCAGCGCGTCTAGCGGCTGGCGGTCAGACTGACGGACCGCGGACGCCAGCTGGTTTTCGATATTGTCGGCTTCCGCGTTCACCTTGTTCTGGAGAACGACGGGCGCGATCGAATCGCGCACTTCGCTTAGAGGCTTCGTGTGGGCGGATTCGCGTTCGACTACTTTAATGATTTCAATGCCGTAGGGAGTCTGTACCAAATCCGAAACAGAGCCCACCGGGATGCTGAAGGCAGCCTGTTGAAACTGCGGAGCCGTTTGGCCGTCAACAATCCAGCCCAGATCGCCGCCTTTGGTGTTTGTCGTCTCGTCTTCGGAGTTTTTCTTGGCGAGATCCTCGAACTTGGCGCCGCTTTTTGCCTGCTTCAACACATCCTGTGCTTTTTGGCGTATTTCGGCGATTTCGGCGTCGGTTTTGCCCACTGTCTTGAAGAGAATGTGCTCAACGTGCGCGCGGTTTTCGACTTTGTACTGGTCAATATTAGAGTTGTAGTAGGCGTTGAGCTCGGTGTCAGTGACCTGCGTGGTCGCTTTCAGCTTATCGAGATCCAAAAGGGCGTAGCGGGCCGTGCGCTTCTCAGAAACCTGATACTTCGAAGCGTTCTTGGCGAAATAGGCGGCAAGGTCCGCATCCGAAGGATGGATCGTACCCGCCAGATCGGTCGGCTTGATCAGCGCATATTGGATCTGCACCTTTTCATTACGTGCCTTGAATTCCTGCTGGATCTCGGCGTCGCTCACCGTGATCCCGCTCGTGACCATCTGCCGAAACTTCTCTTCGATCATGCTGTCACGGAGCGCCGCCTCGAATTGCGGCACGGTCATCCCCAGATTATTCTGCACGTCGGTCGGGTAGCGGTCCCTCAGCCAGGTATCGCCTGAAAACGACATCGGGAGAATCTGCTTGATGCGCGCCCGCTCTTCCTCAGGCGTCACGGTAATGCCCATGCGCTCAGCTTCGTACTGCAGGGCATTCGAAAAGATCAACTGATCGGCGATTTGCTTCGCATAAATCGGCCGCAGCATGGGAGGAATGGTTTGATTCCGCAATTGAAGGTCGAGCTGCTGCTGCGCATCCGCCAGCGCGATATCCTGGCCACCGACCGTGGCAATAGCATCCGGGCTGCCGCCGGCCGTAAGATTGCCGCTCATTAGGCCCGGGATGAGGTACAGAACCATGCTGAGACAAATCATCCCGAGGATCACGCTCATGGTGATTTTGATCCAGCGGTTACCTTTCTTATCGCGCTGCTGAATACTCTTTAACATGTGGATGATTCCTTATGAGGTCTGCTGATTTCGGATAGTTCAATTATAGAAGAGTTCGCGGCCGTATCCAATCGGATTCGGACTGCGTCGAATTTTGCCGGTGTGTAGTCGCTCCTGTCTGCCAAATCTGACGGGTCCGGGCAATAAGACCCTAATGAATCGCGCCAAAGCGAAGTCGACCGAAATTTCTTCGGCGGACTGCAAGGCCCGCTCAAGAATAAGCGCTCCGACTGAGCGGCGGAGTTCCGTTCAACACGCATATAGAGGATTACGCTGTGATAAACTTTGGAAGACTCGGTCCGAATCAGTAAACTGCATGAAGCTGAACCAGGAGTCTCGTTGGGCCTCCCAAATGTGACCATGCAATGTGCGTCATCCCATCGGAATTATCTAACCAATTTAGATTCATAGACTTATATCGGCAACGTTTTGGCAAAAGTGTGCAAAAACATGCATCTTGACAGACTTTTCAGACACCTCGTACTATTGCCGCGTCGTAAAGCTATACCATCTTAACCGGACGCCAGACAGCTGAGGGGCTGGATGAAGCGCAGGAACTACGGCGCGCTTAGGACGAAACGCAAACGATGAAGATCACTTGGAAGGTTGCACTTATAGCGGTGGCACTTGCGTTGTTTTCGGCCTCGAATGCTTTTGCGGACACGACGTTTACTCTTACAGGCGTCCAGGGCAATTACCTAGGCGGCGTCTACACGAGCCCGTACTACGCGACGATCGGGACAACGGCAAATATTCCAGTCATTTGCGACGATTTTGCTTCAGAGTCATACGTAAACGAGACTTGGCAGACGATCGTCACCAACGCATCGCAGCTTACATCGTCCAGTCCTGTGCGCTGGGCGACTTCGAACCTTATTGCTGGGAGCGAAGCCGCTAGTCTGGGTGAGTTTTCGGCTTATGCGGTGGCTGCGGATCTCGCGACGGAAATTATGAACGCCACGCCTGGCTCGGCGTACGCGCAAGAGCTCAGCTACGCTCTCTGGGGCCTGTTCGATCCGAATGCGTTCTCGTCCACATACTTGAATTCGACGCAAGCCGGGATCGCAATGGGATACATGATGGACGCAGTGAACTCGAATCCCACGCTCAGCCAGTACAGCAACGTGACGATTTATTCTTACGATCCTGCCTACGGCACGAGCTGCGCGGCCGGAACGACTTGCCCACCTCCACCCCAGGAATTTCTGGTGGTGAACACGCCTGAGCCCTCGACGATTTTGATGCTGGCTTTGGGGCTTGGCGGGCTGCTGATGCTCTGGCGCCGGAGGAAAAATGCCGAGGTGCTTGCAGCTTAATTAGAAAAACAGTTCAGACGATCAAACGAGCCGGGGAGCGCGAGCTTCCCGGCTTTTGTTTTGCGCGCTTTCGGTCGAAGAACTCCACACGGGCAAAAGCCTACGGCTCATCACGCCCAATTTCAAATGCGGCGCTGAACGTTGGGAAACGAAAGCCACACTTTGACCCCGCAGAAGTGCGAGCCTTCGGTGCAGATCGGAGTCGAAATACCGGCGCGCAGGTGGCACGGCGGCCCGACGTAGCGGCCGAGCTCCGGAAAGACGGCGTTGAGCTGCGAAACCTCTTCGAGCGATGCCTGATAAATCTCCTCCTGCGCGTTGAAGCAAGTCCGCATTGTCCACTTATGGAGCAGGTGAAGAAGCGAACCCGATTCGACCAGGCGAATCGATTTGGCATTCGGCAGCAAATACAGCGCGAATTCGAGCGGGACGCCGCGATCCAGCAACGCGTTCTTCGCAGACCACGCTTCGGCCATCGCCCGCTGATAGATTTCCAGCGCTCGCGGATTGTCGCGAATCAGCATCGGCGTGATGTAGTCCGGCAACCGCGTATCGGCGAGCGCGAGCAGTGGGCGCGATCCCGGCACCATGCGATGGCGCTGGTCCTGACTATCGGCCGTATGGCTGATCTTCTTCGCGAACGTGAAGTTCGCGTGCTGCAGAGCGCGCATTTCCGGTGCGTGAACGCCGATATTCAGCGTCTCCCGTCGATAGGGATTGCGCGCGGGATTCAGTAGCCGGTCGATCGCCTCGGAATTCGGGCATTCGGCGACGGTGAGCCCCAGGACCGCGCGATAGGCGTCAGCCACAGCGGCGGGCGCTCCGGGGGAATAATCGACGAGTTTTGATGTGGCGCCACCGAGCTTCTCATCGAATTCACGGTTGAACGCATCGCCATCGTGCTTCGGCTGTTGCCACTCGGGCAGCTCTTCCATGGGCGCGGAGTCAAAACGATCGAAGAATTGGGCGTCGACCTCGCGTGCACGTGCGACCATCTCTCCGACGATTTGGCGCGATTCCGCCGGCGTGTCGCACGCTTCGCACATGCGCCACAGGCGGTGCAGCACTATTCCGGAGAGCGTGTGCACCATCGTCGTAAACGCTGCCACTGGAAGAACATAGCGAGCTACTTCGATCGCCCGCTTTTCCGACTGCCGCTGCACTTTCTGCACTCGCTTCGGGTGCGAGCCGGGCTCGACGTGCCAGATATCCCCTAGAATCTCGCGCGCAGTCGGCTCAAGCAGCCGCGTCAGCTCTCGGTAACAATCCCAGGCCTTGGCGATAGCCGTTTCATATATCGCCCGTTCGGCAGGACCAAAATGGGGCGTCGTCTCCGGCGGCACATAGGCCTGCGCGCGATCCAGACGCACATAACGCTGGCTTTGCTGCTCGGAATTATAGAAAGGATGTGCGTGTAAGAACGACCATACGAACTGCCGGCTGACGTTCTCCAGGCCAAATTCAAAATGTGCGTGCTGATAGACGGTGTGGTGGCCGCCGTAATACGTAGCCGACCCGATCAACGAACGCTGCTTGTCATTGATCTCTTCGGGCCCGATTAGGCGCGGTGCATAGCACGTCCGCGCCGCGGCAATCGCGGAATCGAAGGGATGCGCAAAGGAATTGCGCAGCGTAACGCGCGGCGCGGCGGTTTCCACCAAAGATTCGGACGCGGGTTCGCGGAAAGGTTGCGTGGCCATCGACACGCCATTCTACACCGAGCACCGGAATGCGACGAGAATGAAGGCAGCTCTGATGTCAGCTTTGGTCAGGTGAGGACATGGCAGAGAGACTGTCATGCATTCCCCAAAATTCATCTGCTCCGAAGCACGCCGGGCAGCCGAGTCCTCGTGTGATTACTGCGTTTGATGCCGAGCAACAGCGTGTCGGGAGAGATCAAAATCAACAAAGCGCAAAATGAATTCGTCATCATCCAACACCCGAGCCGCCCGTCGACGCGAATCTCGGACAGACGCCACCAAATGGGCTTTTTCGCGCCTAAGGGAAAATCAGTCTTGCGCGTACTTCCGTGACCGAAGCGTCGCACACTCACCTACGGTGGGTTCTTTGGAAGACGTACGCGGCGACGACGGCTACGGCTGCGATCATGAACAAATAGCAGAAGATCAGGTTGAGACCGATGCCGTAACGCATAAAAGAATTACCGAACGTCAGGCCAATCTTCGAGGGAAGGTAAAATCTCGACAACAAAGCTACCCCGACCAGTAGCAACGCGGTTCCAAAGTAGAAGTTCATGACGTAGGCATCCTCACCTTCGCCCAATCGCAGCTTATCTGCGTCCAAAAGGCCAACAATGAGCTGCATTTTCACATCAGTGTAAGCCGAGCGGACAGGCTGGAAAATAGGAGAGCCCGCCCCAAAATCAGGCGAGCTCTTCGCAGTTCAGGAAAAACGCGGGCGTTACTTCTTCTTTGCAGACGCTGCAGCGGCCTTATCGGCGTACTTCTTCTGGAATCGCTCCACGCGGCCGGCCGTATCGATAAGTTTCTGCTTGCCGGTGAAAAACGGATGGCAACTTGAGCAGATTTCGACGCGTATCAGATTGCCTTTAAACGTTGAACGCGTCTCGAACGTGCTGCCACAGGCGCAGTGCACCGTGACGGGATGGTAGTCCGGATGAATGCCTTCTTTCATGGAAAAGCTCCTTTGTTGCCGGCCGGTCTGCGCGAGTGATCTTCGTCTGCTCACCGCGGCGAGCATCTCGCGTCGCTAGGCTGGCGGGGAAACCCTAGTATACCTCACAAAACAGTCGGAGCGACATTTGATCGTGGAAGCCAGACAAAGGATTCAGGAGCGAAACGGAGGGCTGGCCAAGGCAGTCACCGCGCCAGATGGGAAAGGCGGGCCCGGTCCGCAGCGTAAGAGTCAGCTTATTGATGGTCGTGACGCCATCTCCAATTCAGTTTTTAGTCAAGGAATTGAAGGGCTAATCCCCTGCCCCGGCCGCAGTGCTCACGTCGTGCGGGCGCGAAGCGACTTCCGGCTCAAAGCATCGTCTGCACCGCGCCTCGTACATCCCCTTTGCCCCGACCACAATCAGTTCATCCGAATGCACGAGCCTTTGCGTATGGACGGCCGGATTGCCACAGCGGATGCAGATCGCCAGCAGTTTCGTAATCTCCTCCGCCATCGTGAGCAGCGTCGGCATCGGTTCGAAAGGCCGTCCGAGATAATCCATATCCAGTCCCGAAACGATCACGCGCTTGCCCGCCTCGGCAAGCTTTTGGCAGACGGTTACGAGACCCGGCCCCAAAAACTGACCTTCGTCGATGCCCACAACTTCCGTAAGCAAGTTCACTCTTCGCACGATTTCGTCAGCGTCCGCGACCGTATCCGACTGAATTTCGAGGCCGGAGTGCGACACGATCCCGCTCGTCGAATAGCGATCGTCGATCACCGGCTTGAAGATTTGCACCCTTTTGCGCGCAATCTCGGCACGACGCAGCCTCCGGATCAACTCCTCGCTCTTGCCCGAAAACATCGGGCCCACAATTACCTCGATCCAGCCCATGTTGCCTTTGACGAGATCCATTCCGCTCAGCCTCCAAGAACGCAAAACGCCAGCCTCAAGCTAACACAATCCGCGCATCGCACGCGACGCGATTGACTTTCCGCACACGCCTCCGATAGCGTAACTCACGCCCCTCAAAGAAACGCGGAGGAACGTTGACGTCAGCTATTCTTATTTTACAAGGATTAGGAATTCCCCGCTTTCCCGCCGGCGCCATTGCCACCGAGCAAATCGCGTTGCGCTGGACGCACATCACCGCCGCCATCATCTGGATCGGCCTGCTCTACTTTTTCAATTTGGTCGCAACGCCCACGATGAAGGAACTCGATCCCGGTGTACGAGGCAAACTGTTTCCCGTCCTGATGACTCGCGCGATGTGGTGGTTTCGCTGGTCGGCGCTCGTGACGGTTTTGGCGGGCTTGCGGTATTTCTGGATGATGCTCGTCGTCGACGCCGTCAATGACGGCAACCGCAATCTGGCCTGGCGTTGGCTCGGGGAATGGTTCGCCGTCTGGCTTGTCGCCTACGCCCTTATTTACCCGCTGCAGATGCCTCGCAAGGGCCTTTTCGATAATCCTTGGTTTCGCGCAATAGCCACGGGCAGCATCCTCTTTCTAGCGGCGGCTGCCGTCATGGAATTAAACTCGAACGCCCCCGTCTCGAATAATCACCTTGCTATCGCCGCCGGCGGCGGCCTCGGCTTTGTAATGCTGCTCAACACATGGGGCGTCGTGTGGCGCGCGCAAAAGCGCCTCATTTTCTGGACCACTGAAAATCTCGAACGAGGCACACCGATGCCCGAGCGCGCCTCTTATCTCGCCCGTTGGTCGTTCATCGCGTCACGGACGGGCTTTTGGATGTCATTCCCGCTGATCTTTTTCATGGCCGCTGCAGGCCATTACCCATTCCTTTACAGCATCACCAATTAGCCCTATTCCTGTGAAATACTGAATCGAGGAACTTGTATGAGATTTCAACGCTCCCGGCCGATTCTTGCCCTGGCGGTAACGGCGGCCTGTCTCGCGCTGCTCGCGACAGCCGCCCTCGCATTCGATAATCCGCTCTCTTCCAGCGCGATTCGCGATGCCTACTTCCTCGCCACGGGCAATCTCGACAAGCGCGCCGAATTTTTCGAGAAATACACGCACCATCCGCCGACGCCGAAGAACGGCCCCGCGATTTCGTCCATTCAGGTTCAGACGCCGTTCGCGGCCGTGGTGCAAGACATTGCCGACCGTTCGCTGAACGTTCGCGCCCCCGACGCAGTGAAAGAGTATTACGGCAAGCCGGCGCGGTTTCGAGTCCGCGTGGTGATTGACTTCACGGCGACCTATCCGCCGTCCGCCTCCACCTCAATGCAGCTCGGCAGCTTCTGGAACAAATTTCACGTGCATTTGAAGCAAGGCGAGGAGATTCCTTCGCGTTCGGTGCAGGGGAAGCCCATCTCGAGTACTCAGACGCCGAGCGGCTATATCGGCGCGATCGTAGTGGCGAATTACGACCCGGGCAAAATTGAATCCGGGCCAGCCACCGTGATCGTGACGGGCCCGGACGATGCCAGGGTAGAAACAACATTCGATTTGAGCGCTCTCCGCTGAGCGCCGTTAAAAACGCTTATCGCAGCGCGCTATTCGACGCCATGAACTGCATCGCGTCCTCAATGCTCTTCGACGATGCATGCTCCGTCTTCGTATAGAGCGGACGCCATCTCGAAGTGACCCTCTTCGGATCGTATGTTCCGCGATGCACGCGGAACACCCAAGCATATTCCCGACGCGCTTTGTCCAACTCCGATTGCGGAATCTGCGCGTCATCCACAGCGGTGACCGGAGTCCAATCCGAAAAGCCATTCGTGTCTGTGTGAATCGGTTCAGGAAGCGTCGTGATAAAAGAATCCAGATCGTGCGTGAAAATCACCACGTAATCGACCATCGACGGCTCAGGCGCGGGACACACTCCCGGAAATTCCTTGCCACGCTCGTCGGCGATCCACTTGTACTGCATGGGAGTCACGCCGTACGCGGAAAAATATACGCTGCACGCTGAGAGGTCTTCGGTCGACACAGCATTCGCATCGAGCAAATCGTCGACGTCGTCGCTGTAGTCCGGCGTGCGTGAAGCAATAGGGCTGCGTTTGCGCGTAATCGTCATGAAATTCGCAGCTTTCACAACTTTGGGCTCAGGCTGCAGGGCGGGTGGGGGGACCGGAGTATTCATATCTTCCACAACCAGCGTCGCATCCTCCCGGGCCGGGACGGTTGGCGCTGGCGCTGGGCGAACATAGCTCTGCGGACTGGCGCCGCTCGAAGCGCCCGTCACCGGGGGTGCGCTCGGTACCGGAGCAGGTGCTTGCACTGGGTTAGGAATATGCGCTGGCGCTGGCTTGCTTTCT
Organism: Candidatus Acidiferrales bacterium; assembly: GCA_035275865.1. Taxonomy (GTDB): domain Bacteria; phylum Acidobacteriota; class Terriglobia; order Acidiferrales; family UBA7541; genus Palsa-295. The sequence goes on from DATEME010000245.1 coordinate 22,051, forward strand.
CGCGCCGGAGAAGGCGCCGGAGGCACAGCAGCAGCCGGGGGTGCCATACTGGCTGGCGGCGCAGGTGAAGGCGCAGGAGCCGCGGGCGGTGCTGGCGCGGGCGTCGGCGCAGGAGCGGGCACGGCCTCCGCACGCGCTATTTCTACAGGACGAGCGACGGGGCGCACGTTCGCAGGCGCTACTTGGGCCGCTGGCGGCGTGGCGGCCGGCTGCGCGTTCTGTGCTCGTTCGTTCGCCCGGGCAGCAGCCCCAAGCGTCGCGGCCGGCGCAGGATTCACTACAATGATCACGTGGGCCAGTTCCGACGAAGGAACCGCATCAGCGGGAACGTACCCCTCGTTCCCGTCGCCCGTACGGACTCTCACGTATCCCTTCTCGGCGCCGAGGACGGCCACCAGCGTTCCGCATCTCAGCCGCGCCGTCACGTCCCAAGTCGTCAGGTTGCCGTAGACCCACACCCTTTCTTCGTTTGCCGCGCACTTCACCGGCACGGTCGGCGTCGCCGAAGCTGGCACGGCAAATCCCAATGCTGCCAACACCAGAATCAGTCGCTTCATGTTCCCTCCTGCGCTCCCTAAAGCGTCCGCCCTGTGCCGCCGAATGCAAATGCCGCATCGGCGAACATCCGGCGAAATTTCCCCCAGAACAAAATCGGAGCAGGATGGCGAACGCGAGGCGCTTTTTTGCTATGAAAGGGGCCGCTGCGCCCCGCATCCGACGGGGAAACTATGGTCTTCTGAGCAGGCGGCAACAACTGAACGCTTGTACCAAATTGGGGCAGGCGAACATAAGGCGTGGACCACGTGAGGTCAGTACTAAGGAATCAGGAACGCCAGCGCAGCGTCACAGGGCCGCTCATCGGATGTCGCATCGGTTCGCCCGTGCGTCGCGATTCTACGCAGGCCGCTTTCAAATCGAAATACCAGCGCGCCTGGCGATCGGCATCGTCCACGAGCATCATGCGATCCGAATATGCCAGCCCGAGCGACTGTTTTTTGATCACTTCCGTATCCTGCCGGATAAAGCGCGGCCCGAGCACGTGCAGAATGAGTGGCACAATCGGGAACCACGGCAGAATATTCCAAGCTGCCACGAAATCCAGTCGGCAGAAATCGCTGCGAACCGGCGTTACCGTTGTCCGGCTCGAAAGCCAATATTTCCCGGCGCGAATCTGCTCAAAACGCATGTTCGGCAGTACGAAATCGATGGTTGTCGTAGCGGGCTCGCCGGTGATGAATTTCAGGATTTTGTACGGTGCGCTATTCGCCGAGGGAGCGTGCGGGCTCATGCGAAACCCGTTTGCGATCGGCTCAAACTGTTTCGATTTTTCGCGGATGCTGTGCCGCGTCCGCCACCACCACGCCTGATGGACAAACGGCCCGTGCGCCGGGTCCATCAACCCGATGATCGCCTGGTCGACATTGCATGGCAGATCGGCCCATAAATGGGCGGTCTTGTAGCTCTCGCTGAACGTGGGCAGCTCGGGCGCAGGTGGCACCGTGCCCGCATCCGCGATCGCGCGCCCTTCGGGATTCGCCATGTATGCCCAAATCAACCCATCGCGCTCAGCGCATGGAAAGCTGCCCACCTGAATCCGCTCGCATTTCAATTTCGAATCGGGCATCAGGGAGGGGATATGCACGCACTGACCGGTATGCGCGTCGAATTGCCAGCCATGATACGCGCACTCCACCGCGCGCCCGTCAAATTGGCCAAACGAAAGGGGATATGCACGGTGCGGACAGACATCGAGTAGCGCAAACGGCTGGGCTGTGGAATCGCGTCCCAGGACCAGCGGTACATCCAGCAGCATCGCCCGCCGCAATTTGTGCGGACCAAGCTGATCGCTGCGCAACGCCGGATACCAGAATTCCCATAGCATTTCGCCGCGCGCGCCGGTTGCCGCCTTCGCGGCCTGTTCGAAAGTCGTCGCCATGCGACGCTAATCCTAATACGCCGCGCCCTTTCCCGCAAAATCTTCGCGCATCGAATTTGACGGCGTCATGTCCCGGGCGTATGATCCGGCCATTGAGTACGTTCGGCCCCGAACTTCCGTCCGAGGTGGCCAGTGACAACGCAAATCAGCGGTGCAATCAGCCTGGTTCTGAAACGTAAGGGAAATGACGTGTGGTCAATCGCGCCTGGGCAGACCGTTTACGAAGCGATTGAAAGAATGGCGGAAAAAGGAGTAGGCGCCTTGCTCGTGCTTTCTGAAGGCAAGATCACGGGCATCATCTCCGAACGCGATTATGCACGCAAGGTGATCCTCAGAGGCAAATCGTCTAGGACAACGCTCGTCAGAGAGATCATGGCGAGCCCGGTGATTTCGGCCAGGCCCGATCAGCCCGTGAGCGAATGCATGGCGATCATGACGCGCAGTCGCATCCGCCATCTTCCGGTCGTTGAAAATGACGCGATTCTCGGAGTCGTCTCGATCGGCGACATCGTGAAGTGGATCGTCTCCGAGCAGGAAGGCATCATCGAGCAATTGCACAATTACATTGCAGCGAGCTACCCCGCCTAGGCGTTCGCGGGTCGCGCTCGCAGTTCACTTTGCACCCGGCTCGATACCCTGGCCAGACGGGCGCATAACCCCGGAGGTAAATGTGGCAACTCCATCCAAAGCGACTCCTCCAAAAACCGGTCAGCACGTGAGGAGCGCGCAGCAGGAAGGCGTTTTTGAAGTCGTCGGCGTGAATTCGCTCATGCAGACGGCGAATATCAGGTTAATCGACGGCACGGGCCACGTGATACCGAATGTCCCTTGGACCGCACTGGCGCCTGCCGACAAGAGGTAGGCGTAGTTCGCCGCAGCGGTAAACCTACTCCTGGGCTGCCTTGATATCGTCGCGGGCCTGCTCCTCGGCGTCTTTTGCGGCTTGCTTTGCATTCGCATCCGGCTTGAGTGCGCGAATCGCCTTCGCAAGGCTCAGCTGCTTATCTCCGTCCGCGACCTTGCAACTCGAAACGTCCGCAGTCGTGTGCACGCCCGTCACCGCCGCGCGCACGCAATTGAAATCCACGCCCACATCGTGGCTCGCATGAAGGCCGGCAAGACAGTCATTCAGTTCCGT
>DATEME010000246.1:0-20090 GCA_035275865.1 Candidatus Acidiferrales bacterium
CGGGCTGATGCCGATGGCAGCATGCCTTGCCGTAGCCGCAAAGATCCTTTGGGAAGCGACGATGACGCCGATGCCGGTGAAGCCAATCCACGTGAGCGACTGCGTTTCGCTTCGAAAAAGCGTCTTCAGCACAAAGCGATAACCGGCACGCTGAAAGGGGCTACGAAGTACGGTCTTATCCAGTAGGCGGAAAGCGAATCGCGCCGGCGCGCCGCCTCCGACCGGAAGGATGATCATGGTCTCGGCGCTGCGAAGAAAGCAGCGCCTGTAGCTGAGTGCGTAAGCCCCGACCGCCACCACGAATGCCGCAGCCGACGCCACAACCGCAGCCACGCTAAGATGGGCAAACAACGGGCTATGCAGTCCGCGCAACGATTGGCACAGTCCCACAAACCATGCGGGCGGCGGAAACGCATTCCACGAGCGGCTGGTTTGCTCTAAACGTTCGATCTTTCCGGGTTCGGAAAAGGACGTGGTAAGCAGGGCAACGAAAAAGATGATCAATCCGCAACGGACGTAAACCGACGACTTCCGGAAGAAGCGGTAGGGCAGAAACGCCATCAACACGCCCACGAGTGCCAACACACCGAAAAAACCAAAAGTCGCGCCTAGGAATACAACGAGAAGATGAGTGTAAAAGAAGACGATCGTGTAACCGATGAGTCCTCGTGATGCGGAAGCAAGCAAGGGAAAAATAAGCGAAGAGGCCGCGTTGATATCGACGGCGAGGATTCCCCCTAAAAGAAGAAGCGCAAGTAAATTGGCCGAAAAAATGTGCCGGCCGGGGATAGGCAGAGGAACCAGATTCGCGTAGTCACGACGGTCTGGCAACAGACTGTCCCATTTCCAAATTGCGACTGCGCCTGCCACAACCATCGACAGCACGATAAAGAAGTATTCGTCGGGCAAAGAGGCTGCGGACGGATCGAAGTGCAGAGTGGCGCCGGTCCTTTGCAACGCGCGGATTGGATCTTCGATATAGAAGGAACGAAACCACAGGAAAAGCGACCCGTATTTGCTGGACAGGGCCAACGAAACAAACGCGCCCGGGGCCGCAAGAATCGCTAGAATTACGCCAATGCCTACGTCCACTTCGCCGCTTCCGGAGCCTTCACCACCATAAAAAATGCGGCTTACGCAATGGCGAAGGAGGCGGTAGAACGGCCTCTCGGAGAGCATTTCGAGGCGCGATCGAACGGATTTTCTCAACGCGGAAATCACACCGAACTCATGACGGCGGCGATATCGCGCGCGGTTTGCGCAGCGTCGCCGCCTTCAACAATGTGGGCAAAGGCGCGCTCGAGCGACGCTTGGCCTGCTGTTTTCATCAGCTCGGCGGGCGGGCCGTATGCAATGGTTTTGCCGTTTCGCAGCACGATCACCTGCGAGCAGATCTTTTCGACGACTTCAAGCACGTGGGAACAATAGAGGATCGCCTTGCCGTTTTCGCCGAGTGTTTTGACGAGGTTCTTTACGACCATCGCGCTCGTTACGTCCAGGCCCGACAGCGGCTCATCAAGAATCAGGAGCGAGGGATCGTGCAAAAGCGCAGCGATCAGCAGGATGCGCTGGCGCATGCCTTTTGAATACGAGCCTATCGAAGAGTGGCGGTGCGGCGTAAGCGAGAAGAGCTCCAGCAGCGCGTCAATCTTCTTCTCGAGACTTCGACGCGGCATGCCCCGGAGGGTGCCTACGAGTTCGAGATATTCCCAGCCGGAGAGGAACGGGTAGAGGTCAGCCTCTTCGGGAACATAGCCGAGGCGCTCGCGATAATGGATCAGGTCGCGTTCGATCCTGCCGCCGCGAGAAAGAACGTATCCCTGCGTGGGTTCGAGCAAGCCGGTGAGCATTTTCACGGTAGTGCTTTTTCCTGAGCCGTTGGGTCCGAGAAAACCGAGAACCTCGCCTTCGGTGAGGCAAAAGGTGAGGTCGCGCACGGCTGGAACGGACGAGTAATAGCATTTCGTAAGGCCCCGGGCTTCGAGAGCAACCATGTTTAATCCTGAGTGGTTTCGTCGGGTGCGGTGGATTGCTGGGAATGTGAAGAATGAGATTTTTTCTTATCGGATGCGCGGAAACGAGCGAGCATTGCAACTGCGTCCGCGGCTTCGCGATTAAATTCGGCCTGATTCAGCGGGGTCGGATGCCTTTGCTGCGAGGCGAATTGGATTTCGGCGGCTTTTACCCCTTTGGCCTCCCAATGCACAATGCTGCCGATCAGCAGAGCCGTGAACCCCGCGCCTATGGCCCAGCGCCATAGACCCGAGCGCAGGACCCATTGCCGCGCGAGCGAACCAACACCATCAGCAAGAAAGGTCGCTTCGCCTGCGTGCTGCGCCTCGTCAAAGACGCAAAGCATTTCGTCGCCGAAGCGCTCGCGGAACTCGCGCGGGTGCAGGCGAATCAAGCAGCAATAGATGAAACGGCTCATTAAGCCTCGCCGGAATCGCTGATTGCAAGGCGCATCTTGGCGGCGCGCAGGACGCTTCCCAGGCGCGTCACTTCCGCTGAAAGGACGCGACGACCAAAGGTCGTGAGTTGATAATAACGGCGGCGCGGATCGTCCCCTGCGGAGGAGCGGGCGACTTCTTTGATCAAACCGCGATCGATGAGCTTTTCGATATTGTCGTAGAGCGTTCCGGGGCCGAGATTATAGCGGCCGTCGGACTGGCGAGCGACTTCTTGCATGATGGCGTAGCCGTGGCGCTCTTCGCCGGCAACCGCGGTGAGAATATGAAGAGCCGCGGGAGAAAGCGGAAGGAGCGATGCGACGGGGTCTTTCAGTTTCATAGTCGGAGTTCGTTATATCGGAGTCCGAGTTAGGTGTCAAGCTGAAGTTTTTGGGCCGCTGGGCTTTTAGGGAACGGGTTGCGCGAGGTTTTCGGACGGGCAGGGTGCGAGAAGGACGTATGCGGAAAACCTGCGGAACTGTTCGCGCCGGGCTCTTGAGGCGAAGGCTGCCCGAAGCATGCCAACCATCCTCACCCATAACGGCAAGTCGGCAGGACGGCGCAGGCGATCGCCCTCTTCCGACAGATAGCGCGTCTCCTTGGGGTGCCATCCGCGTTGCGCAAAGAAACCGAACCAATCGCCCGGTTTGAATCTGAATGGAGCGTTTTGCAGCTTTTTTTGAACTCCGGTGCGTTCGCGAAATTTGACCACGTCGGGCGAGAAGTATTCGGCGATCCAGTAGCAAACGTGGCTTAGAGAGTGCAGATCACCGGCCAGAGCCGCGACCTGCTCGTTCGTCAAATACGGGATAACGCCTTCGGTGAGCACGAGAATTTTCTTTGCGCGCGTATCGATGGAAGCGAGCAAGACGCGACGAGCAACATCGTCGCCAAGATCGAGTTTGACGCGCTCGAGGCGGCAGCGCGGCGTCTCATTTGCGAGACGCTCCTCTTTGTAGGCGATCATTTTCGGGTAGTCGGCTTCGATCCAAAGAAGAGACGGCGGCAAATCCATTCGGTAGGGGCGCGTGTCCAAGCCCGCGCCGAGATTGACGATTGTGTCCACTCCCTCTTCGAGGCCTTTCCCGATGTAGGCATCGATGATGGTGGTGCGGATCGCGATGATCCAAGCCGTCATGCGCGACATGGGGATTGAGGCGGCGATTTTGCTGCCGTGCTCGCCTGCGAGGCGGGCAGCGAGCGGATCGCGGAAGAGCGCGTCGCGGCGCTCGGTCTCGAGCGCGCGATAATGGGCGACCCAGAATGCGGTGTCGGATACGTTGTCGACGGCGCCGTCAGGCATGTGATCTCACCGGCCAGCTCGAGGCGGCTTTACGAAAGTTAGCATAGGAATTCACGGCGAAAGGACTATAATGCGCGCCATTGCCGCGCGATTCGTGTTCGCGCGACCCGGCCAATTCCATTTTGCATCGACAATAGGGAAGGAGCACCGACATGAAGATGACGCGAGTGGTTCTATCCATTTCGGCAATTGGGTTATTCGTTCTGTGCTTTCCGGCCAAAACGCAAAATGCCGACGAACAAAAGCTGATCGAAATCGAAAAAGCGTTTGCCGCCAACGCGACGCCTGGCCCGGAATCTGGGGCGGTCGCGAAACAGCATCTCTACGAAGGATCGCTCGACCAACTGACGCCGATGGGGCGGGTTGGTACGTTGCCAAAAGCACGGGTGGTAGAGCTGATGTCAAAGGCCGATCCAAACGACCCAAAGGTCAAGATTTCAACCACGGTCTCGGATTTTCACGTCGGCATTTATGAGGACACAGCGCTTGTGTCATACAAGATGGCGGAAACAGATTCAGGGCATAAAGACGCTGCGCTGAACACAACGGACCATTTCGGCTGTCTGGATACGTTTGTGAAACGCAATGGCCAATGGTATGCGATTGGCAGCGCTTGCTCGTCGTCCGCACCGCTGCCCGCTTCCGAATGGGCTGCGGTGAAGAAGGCGATAGCGCAAGAGCCGAAGGACGTTCAGCAGGCGTACCACTGAGCTTGAAAGCTTCGAGAAATTAGAGCGAGCCGGCGGCAGCGTCGAGCAGCGTTCGCAGCACGCCGGGGGGAGTCGATGCTGCAAGGCGTTGGATTGCGGCGCGGGCCTTTGCGGCGTCGCGCGGATGACGTGCAAGCTGCGCTGCTATTGCGTTTAGCTCGCGCTGCCTGTTCTTCGGACTTTTCGGGACAATGCTCCGGGCTATTTGCAGATAACGCGCCGCACTCAAGAGATCGGGAGGCGGCAGGATTCGTGCGCGAAGCGAAAAATCGCCTGAGCGGATCGCCTGGACGTCGATTGACGCCTGATTTTGCGCACCTCCTGACGTGCGGAGTTCCTGCGCCTCATCACGCGTGAAGCGAATCACGTCCGGAGAATGATTTTCGACGACGATTCGCAGTGCGTCGGTCGTCCCCTCTGCACGCACAAGCAATTTCCCTTTCCGCCCCGGCTGTAGCGGTGGACTGGGCGGAACGAAATCGAGCGCAACCAAAGCGGTGTGGAAAGGCCGCGACTCTTTACCAACTTCGACCTGAACGGCGGCCGGTCCGGCCAAGGTGCGCGCCTGCGGAAGGATCACGACGCAAACGGGCGACGCGGCCAGGACGAACGCGGCGTCGCCGTTTATTGTGACGTGATCGACAGTTACGCCCTCGCCAAGGGAGAAGCCACAGATCGCGAAGCGGTCGTGCTGGGAGACGTCCGGGGCGACGCTCGGCGCTGGCGCGGCTTGCAGCGGTGCGGCGTCCACGAGGGCTGCGACCGAAACTCCCTGAGCCTTTGCGATGAATGCGCCATCGGGCGGCGCAGTGAATGACGCGCGACCGGTTGCGTCCGTCGTAGCGTGCTGGCCGTTGCCGATATCGACGACGACACCGGGCGCGAGGTGACCGTCTGCACCGAGAATGGCGAGCGTTGCCGGTGCGTTCGCAAGGAGGCGCGGCGGCAGCACGATGGAGAGCGGCGGCGACGGCGTTTGCGCGCCAGCGCTAGCAGCCAGAAAACATACGGTGCTCAGGATGAGTAAATGATGCCGCTTCATGTTTCAGTGGCAGAATACCGCAGGCGGTAATTCGCTGGTGATAAAAACGCTCCGCCTCGAGTGGCTACAAGGGGAGAACGATGCCGCGTTGTGCATTTCGCTTGAGAATCAAGCCGGGAAAAGAAGCCGAATACGATGAGTCGCATCGGCACGTCTGGCCTGAGCTGCTTGTGAAGCTCAAAGAAGTGGGAATATCGCACTATTCGATTTTTCGGCGCGAGCAGGATTTGATTTTGGTGATGGAAGTGGAGGATTTCGATGCGGCTTGGGACGCGCTGGCGAAGGATGAGGCGAATCTGAGATGGCAGCAGAAGATGGCGCCGATTTTCGATGCGGTTCCGGGCATCAAGCCGGACGAACGATTCGCGATGATGGAAGAGGTCTTTTATCTCGAATAATAGCCTGCTAGTCGGCCCAGGGTTTGGGGACGCGGTCCCAACGATGGGCTTTCAGTTTTTGGAGGAGGGCTGCGTCGAGCGGGCCGGCGTCGCTGGCGGCAATGTTGGCGCGGACGTGTTCGTGTTTGCGCATGCCGACGATCGTGGTGCAGACGACGGGGTTCGAGAGAATGTAACGGAGCGCCAGCTCGGGCAGCGTCATGCCCGGCGGGAGAATTTTCTTCAGAGCTTCGACGCGCTGGATCGTTGGCGGTAAGTTTTCAGGGCCGAAATACATGGCGCGCCAATCGCCGGCGGGAAAACGCGTTTCGAGAGTCATCTTGCCGCCGAGGCTGCCTTCATCGAGGGGCACACGCGCGATGACGGCAATGTCCAGGTCCTTGCAAACGGGAAAAAGCTGGTCCTCGGGCGCTTGATCGAAAATGTTGTAGATCACCTGCACGGCATCGACTAGTCCGGTGCGGATTGCGGCAATGCCGTTTCCTGGTTCCCAGCGATTCAGGCTCAGGCCAAACGAGCGAATCAGGCCGTCGGCTTTCAATTTCTCCACTGTTTCGCGGAACTCCGACTCGACGACCCAGGAATCGTCCCAGACGTGAAATTGCAATACGTCGATCGCGTCTGTCCGCAGCGCGTCACGAATCAGGCGGGCATGCTCGAACACGTGATCGGCGGGAAAAACGTCGCGGTATTTGTACTGCGGACGCGCGGGCCATTTGAGATTCTTCGGCGGAATTTTTGAGGCGGCGTAGATGCGCTTGCCCTTGTTGCGCGCCATGATTTCGCCCAGCAACTTGTCACTGTGGCCGTCGCCGTACGCCCAGGCCGTGTCGAAAAAATTGCAGCCGTTGTCGATGGCCATCTGCAACGCGCCGAGCGACTCCTTATCGTCCGATCCGCTCCAGCCTCCCATGCCCCAGAGGCCCTGAGCCATATCACTGACGGAAAAATCCGTGCGACCGAAGCGGCGATATTTCATAGGGGCGATAGTATAGCGGAAACGAGCGGTATTATGACCGGCGCTTAGAGAAATCTGAATGTGGAAAGGAGTGCGGCGTACGTCTCTTCCAGATCAGGCTGAGACGTGTGGTAGGAGATATTCAGGATTCCCTGCGTGTTCCATCGCGCCGCAAAGCTGCGCGGCCCCGTAAAAGCGTTCTTTCTCACGGGGGGGCCTCCGTTAACGAGCATGACGGCGCTTTCGACGAGCCGCAAGCGCCTGCAGTGCAATGGTCAATAGCGGAAAACGCAGTCCACAGGATTGCGGACTCCTGCTAGAATTCGGTTCTGGCACAACATTATTCGTGAGACGTTCGAATTCGGAGGCGATCCGCGCAAACACGTTCCGTGATTTGCGCGTGACGGAGGAATGATTCGATGGCCGATGAAGTAGCGGAGAAAGTGATTGCGACGCTAGCGTCCGTGAAGCGGATACCGGCCGAAGGCATCAAGCTCGATACGAATTTGCAGGAAATCGGGATCGATTCGCTTGACGTCTTCACGCTGCTTTTCGAGCTGGAAAACGCATTTAAAATCTCGATTCCCGATGACGACGTGCGCTCGATCCGTACCGTGAACGACATCGTCGAAGGCATTAAGAAGCTGCTCGCCGCCGCGCCGGCCGCACCTTCACCCGATGGCTCGACCAGCCCGGCGAATCCGGCGGCTTAGGAATGGCGCGTCGCAGAGTCGTTGTTACAGGCCTCGGAATCATCTCCCCTCTTGGATTGAACGTCCAGGAAAACTGGAAAAGCCTGAGCGAAGGGCGTTCGGGAATCGGCCCGATCCAATCCGTTGACTTCAGCAAGGCCCCCATGCGCTTTCAAAACGGCGCGGAAGTGCGCGGCTACGATCCTTTAAAGCATTTCGAAGGCGGCAAAGAGGCGTATATCGACCGCTTCGCGCAGTTTTCGGTTGTAGCGGCACGCGAGGCGATGCGCGATTCCGGACTTGAACTATCGCAGGCAATGAAAGAGCAGGCAGCGATTGTCTGCGGCTCAGCCGTTGGCGGACAGTCCGCGATCGAGGCGGGTTTCGAGGATTTGTGGGTTTCCGACCGTGGGCGCGTTCATCCGCTTACGATTCCCAAAACGATGGCCAACGCCGGCGCAAGCCACATTTCCATGGACCTTGGCCTAAGTGGGCCTGCTTATACCGTCTCAACGGCATGCTCGTCTGCCAATCATGCAATCGGACAGGCGTTTCGCCTGGTGCGCGAGGGCGAAGCTGAAATTGCGATGACTGGCGGCAGCGAGGCGATGTTTACGATCGGCATGCTCAAGGCGTGGGAAGCGATGCGCGTGATCGCACCGGATACGTGCCGCCCGTTCAGCAAAGACCGGCGCGGGATGATTCTTGGCGAAGGTGGCGCGATGATGGTGCTCGAGCCGCTCGAAGCGGCGCAGGCGCGCGGTGCGAAGATTTATGCCGAGATTTGCGGTTTCGGCATGACGTCGGATGCGCATCACCTGACGCAGCCCGCGATGCACGGGCCTTCGCGCGCGATGAGGGCCGCATTGCGCGAGGCGGGGCTTGCTCCGGAGGAAGTGGGCTACATCAACGCACACGGCACCGGCACGCCCGGCAACGATCCTGTTGAAACGGCGGCAATTCATGATGTTTTCGGCGCGCATGCCGAGAAACTTGGCGTCAGTTCGACGAAATCCATGCACGGGCACGCGCTCGGCGCCGCGGGTGCGATCGAAGCCGTCGCGACGATTCTCGCGATGAAGCACGGCATTTTGCCCCCGACGGCGAATTTCACCGTGCCCGATCCTGAGTGCGATCTTGATTACATTCCCAACGAGCCACGCAAACAGAAAGTGAGCGCGGCGCTGTCTAATTCGTTTGCGTTCGGCGGACTAAATGCAGTGGTTGCCTTCCGCGCTATTTGAGAACCACTAACAAATTAATAAAGGAACAAGTTCGGGCCGGAGACATCGTGAGAGGCATCGAGTTGAAAGCAGTAATGGCCAGCAGGGTGCGACCACACTTGCACGCGAGAGTCCGGCAGATTCTCTCTACTCATGCTGGCTAACGAAAACGTCGCGCAGAGTTGATACCCACTTCCCTGCCCGGGATGATATTCGTATCCCTGCCGAGTTATGGGATCGGAAGTTGCCGCGCCAGTCAGCTCATCAAGGTGCGCCGGAAGCTTTTGCGCGTTCGCGGGAGATCTCCAATGGTTCTGAATCTGCGCGGTGAGCGTGTAGAGATCCTGCAGCCGCCTGTCATCGGCGCGGCGCATCCTCTGTCTCGCGGGCCCGCCATTGTTCCAGAAGCCGAGGGCCACCATCACAAAAACCACGAGCGTGCTTGCCCCAGCCATGCCCACGTCGAAGCCGTGCCTTGATTCTACGGTGGTATCCTCCGACCGCTTTAGCCCTCCGAAGTAATAGAAGAACACTCCGCCGGAGAGAACGAATACGACAAAAGCCTCCGAGAGAAAGCGGGACGTAATCTCACCCCTCAGAAAATACGTCAGCGCGGTGATCAGGTCGCCAACGAAAACGCCCGCGGCAATGACGAGCGCCATATAGGTGAGCCATTTTCGCACGGGCGAGTTCAGCTTTTCGGGATGGACGCGAACCTGCCGTAGCACGCTACGCGACACCAGCAGATAAATCGGGAATGCCACAATGATGCACGCCAACGAGTTCGCAACCGAATAGACCTCGTAGCCGGAGTAGCCGTTGGAAAAGAGCGTATCGGAGAACCACTGATCGATCAGCGTGAATGACAGCGAGCCGAGGCCGATGGTCCACGTGGCAAGTGTGGAAAAAATCACAAGATAGAAAAAGGCGTCGCGGGCGGCGGTGCCGCTAGTCTGACGGCGCGGAATCGTTATCCCAACCGTCCTCTCGTAGTAGCCGGCAAGGGCTTCGTAAATTTCTTTCTCAGGCCAACCTCGCGCCGTGAGAATGCCCACGATCGACGCATCGGCCGTACCGGCACTCTTGGCGTGTTCGACGAATTCCAAAATGGGCGGAGACGGCGGCACGGCGAGAGTATAACCCCACTTACTTAGGGACGAGATCATGGCCACGCCTCATACTGCGCAAACATAAACAGGCTAGGTATTCGGGCGCCAAGGCTTCAGGCGTGGGACAAAGCGCGGCACATTCCGGCGATATTCCTCGTACGAGGCGCCAAAGCGCCGGCTCAATTGCGGCTCCTCGACGAGAGGAATGTAAATGAGGTTCAGCACTAGGCAGAAGGCAGCCCACGCCGCGTGCGGCAGCGAAAGCAGCAGCAATGCTTCGCCGGACACCATGAAGATCACACCGGAAATCATCGGGTTACGTACAAACCGATACGGCCCGCTGGCGACAAACACACGCGGCGGGTCCCACGGCGCCAGAGTGCCTTTGCCTTCGGTCGCGAACCTGCGCAATGACGCGATGAAGAGCCCGAGTCCCAAAACGAACACGACTAAGCCGATTAGTTGAAGCACGACCGCGCCAGCCGAGCGGCCAAGCCCGGGCAAGACACCATATTGCCGAGCAATCCACACCGGGACCAGAACGACGATGGTGACCGGAAGAATTGCGATTGCTGCCGTATGGCGCAGAAACGTAAGCATTTCCTGGCTTCTCTTCCAGCCCAGCAGCTTCGAGGCTGGCGGTGCGTTTTGCGACGCCGCATCCTAGCACGTTCGCGCTCACGCAACGGCGCGTACGTTGTGCGACGCAGATCACATCGCCGGCCCCTGGCAACCCGCTAGGATGCCAAAATGACTGGTGTTTTCCCGAATGAGAAGTGGTTGCCGAAGTCGGTTCTCTGTCTTAAGGACTATAACTCCCAGAAATTCCTCCATGACGTGATCGCCGGCGTCACGGTCGGCCTGGTCGCGCTGCCGCTGGCCATGGCATTTGCCATCGCCTCCGGGCTTTCGGCACAGGCGGGAATTTATTGCTCCGTGGTGACCGGAGTCTGAGGAGGTCATCGGCAAGGCCAATATTTGCGCGAACGTGCAAGAGGCGCTGCGCAGGGCCGAGCAGCTTTTCGCGGAAATCGACGAGGCCACGATCAAGGAAATGTGACTCGCGGGGAAAAACGGCGGGTTCACGGCGCATAACTCCGGCGCCCAAGCTGGCTTAAAAGAAAAGCCGGACGACGTGGGGAATGTGCGGGATGAGCACACTCCACGGTGATGGATTCATTTCCCAGCTGCGGGTGAGCTCGTCGGAAAGGGTGAGCGTCATCATGATGCCCAGCCAGAAAAACGCGCAAATGATCGCGATGCGCGTAAGGCCGGGTTGATACTTCACATGCATGAAGAAGAGGATCACGAGCAGCATCTTGGCGCATGCGATGGCAAGAGCTACGACTGTGTTGAACGGGCCAAGATCGACGAAGGCTATCCAGGTGGTTAGCCCCGTGCCAACCATAAGTGCGAGGAACACCATCAGATAAGTCTTCACCGGCACGACGTGTGGCTCGCTGTGTTCGTGACTTCCAGCCATCTCCCTCAACCTTTCAGCTTTCCGTGCGCCCTTAAAGTCTTCGCTTAGCGCTGGTAACGCCCGCCTATCAAATAGAGCAGCGGGAACAGGAAAATCCACACAATATCGACGAAGTGCCAATAAAGCCCGCTGATCTCAAGAGGCGCATAATACTGGGATGAAAACTTGTTGCGAGCAGTCATGATCACGAGCACGGTCAAGATGCCCACTCCGACTACCATGTGCAGCGCGTGCAGGCCCGTCATGAAAAAGTAAAAGCAAAAGAACTGCTGTACGCCGGGTGTGTGCCCAGGGCTGGCAAACCATTGCAGTCCCGGAACCAAGCCTTCAAGCCAATCGTGGTACCACTCGAAATAAAGCTTTATGCCGAGGAACGCCAGGCCCAGGAACATCGTGAAGAGCAGCCACATGATCGTGACGCCCTTGCTCTGCCCCGTCTGCGCGGACCGAATCGCCAGAGCCATGGTCAGCGAGCTGATGATGAGCACCGCGGTGTTGGTCGCGCCGAACTGCACCAGAAGTAAATGGCTGCCGGCTTCGAAAGCCCCGAAGTGCAGCGAACGGTATACGGTGTAAGCGGTGAACATCCCCCCGAAAAACAGAATTTCGGTCATCAGGAAGAGCCACATGCCCAAGCTGCCGGCTTCCCGTTGCTGCTCGATCGTCTCAAACTGATGAGCAAACCCGGGCGGGTGGGCGTGAGCCTCGTGAGTTACGGCGGCGTCAGACACTGTGGTGCGCTCCCTTGAGTGGTTGATAGTTGTAGGCGTCCTCGGTCACGACGGGCATTACATCGAAATTCTCCGTCGGTGGTGGCGTGGCCGCAGCTTCCCATTCGAGGCCCTTTGCACCCCAGGGATTCTGCGGGGCGATGGGGCCGTAACGCATCGACCAGAAGAGATAGATCAGCGGAATCGCATAACCCACCGCAAGGATGGATGCGCCTGCCGACGACAAAACGTTGAGCACCTGGAACTCGGCTGGATAGACCGCGTAACGACGCGGCATGCCGAGATAGCCGAGCACAAACTGCGGGAAGAACGTCAGGTTGAACCCCAGGAAAATCAACGCAGCGGCAATGCGCGCCCAGAGGTCTGGATACAATCGCCCTGTTATCTTGGGCCACCAGAAGTGGATGCCGCCGAGGTAAGCCATTACGGCGCCGCCCACCATGATGTAATGGAAATGCGCGATCACGAAATAGGTGCCGTTGAGATGAACGTCGGTTGCCAAGGCCGCGAGAAACAGCCCGGTCAGGCCGCCCATCGTGAACAGGCCGATGAAACCGAGAGCGTAGAGCATCGGCGCTTCATAGGAGATGGAGCCCTTATAAAGGGTCGCGGTCCAGTTGAAGACCTTGACGGCCGAGGGAATCGCGACGAGAAAGCTCAGACCGGAAAAGATCAAGCCGGCATAGACGGATTGACCGGTGACGAACATGTGATGGCCCCAAACGATGAAGCTGATCACCGCGATCGCTATGCTGGAGAAAGCGACGAAGCTATAGCCGAAAATCTTTTTGCGCGAAAACGCCGTGATCAATTCGCTGATCACACCCATGCCGGGCAAAATCATGATGTAAACGGCCGGGTGCGAGTAAAACCAGAACATGTGCTGGAAAAGCAGAGGGTCGCCGCCAAGGGCCGGATCGAATATTCCGACGTGGAGCGTTCTTTCGAGGGCGAGGAGAAACAGCGTGATGGCGATAACCGGCGTACCCAGAATGAAGATCACGCTCGTTGCATACATCGACCAAATAAACAGCGGCAGACGGAACCACGTCATGCCCGGCGCACGCATCTTGTGAATCGTGACGAGGAAGTTCAATCCTGTGAGAATCGACGAGAACCCGGCGATGAAAATGCCCATTGCCATCCAGGTGACGGCCGAATGGGAATATGTACTGCTGTAAGGAGTATAGAACGTCCAGCCGGTATCGACTCCGCCCGAGAAAATCGCCACCAGCGCCAAGAGGCAACCCGTAATGAAGATGTACCAACTGAGCAGATTTAGTTTCGGGAAGGCGACGTCCCGCGCGCCAATCATCAATGGGATGCAGAAATTGCCGAGCGTTGCCGGAATCGACGGCACCAGAAAGAAGAAAACCATGATGATGCCGTGGATACTGAACAGCTTATTGTAGGTCTCCGGCTCGACCAGAGCACCCTGAGGCTCAAGCAGCTGGAGGCGCATAAAGAACGCCGCCAAGCCACCAATCATGAACATCAGTGTGATGGTGCAGAGGTAGAGCAGCCCGATTCGCTTGTGATCCTTCGTCAGCAGCCAAGACTTGATACCGGTGGTGGCGTTCAAGTAGGTGACGCGAGATTCGGCCGGTACTGCCGGTGGTAGATCTAGGGTGGCCGTACTCATTGCCCGTTCTTCCTTTCTTGCGGTCCCAGCGACTTCACATACGCGACCAACTGGAGCATCTGCTCTTCATCAAGCTGCCCCTTGAATGTGGGCATGACGTTTTTGTAGTTCGGAAGCTGGACGGAGTCCGGCTGGATGATGGCTTGCCGGATCAGGGTATCGTCGACCACGTGCGCGGAGCCATCCGCAAATTTTTCCGTTTGGCCGTATATTCCCGCGAGCGGAGGTCCGTCCCCGCCCGGCGTATGACAACCATTGCACCCGAGCACGCTGAAGAGGTGCTCGCCGGCCTTGGACATCGATTCATTCTGCTCGCCGCCCGCAAGCCAAGCAGCATAGCCCGATTGCGGCATCACGTAAACCCAACCAATCATGTGGGAATGGTCCGTGCCGCAGTATTCGGTGCAATACAAATGATACGTTCCCACCTTGGTGGCTTCGAACCAGATCGATGTGTAGCGGCCGGGCAAAGCATCCTTCTTGACCCGGAATGCCGGGATATAGAACCCGTGGATCACGTCTTGGGACGTGATGGTCACTTCAATCGGCTGGTTCACCGGCACGTGCAGTTCGTTAATTTCGCGCGGCCCTTCGGGATGCTGAATGTGCCACATCCATTGCTTGCCGATGACGAAGATTTCGCTGGACGCAGCCGGCGGGCGCGAATTGCGCACGTAGAGGTACGAGGCCCAAAAGAAGATGACGACGCAAATTGCCGAGGGAATCAGAGTCCAAGCAAGCTCCAGGGCCAGCGGTGCGTGAGTCTCGGGCGGCATCTCGTCCGGCGAGCGGCGCCGGTACTTGATCATGAAGTAGAAGATGATCGAAAAAATCAGGACCGTAAAGAACAGCGTGATGCCCGTAAGAAAGTAATAAAGCTGGTCGACGCCTCCAGCAATCGTGGAGGCGGCAGGCGGCTGAAGCGGAAATAACGCCGCCATTTCGTGCAGTCCGGTTTGGGTTAGAACCGTCATCAACATTCCGTTAGGATCCTTCGCGGCACGCCGTCTCGAGCGCCTCGATCATGCGTGCCCGCTGCGCGTCGCCGAATAGCTCTCGCCGCGCGATAGACAGAGAATCAAAATCCCCAGCGCCAGCAGCGTCAGGGCGCCCCCCACTTGAATAGCCCGCGAGATCACCAGTCCGTATTTCCCCGTATGCGGGTCATAGTGGTAGCAGAAGAGAAGCACCTGGTCGACTTTGGACGCGATCTTGCCGTTTGAAGCGTCTTCGAGGCCGAAGCGCAAATCCCGCGACGCATAGTTCACGCCGTAAAAGTAGCGCGAAATTCTTCCCTCGCCCGTCAGGACCGTGATAAGAGCAGCGTGCGCAAACTGCTCCGATTCCGAGTCGTACGCGTAGTGGTAACCGATCGCGTCCGCCAGAGCTTTGATCTGAGTATTTGTCTGGCCTTGAAGCGGCTCTTTGGCACTGGACTTCACGTTGAACTGCGGATCGGCGGTCAGAAAATGCCAACCGGCTGCGCCGCCAGGGCGTTCATACATACCGGTGTACAACTGATGTTTCGCATCGGCGACGATCGGCTTGTCCGAAGGATCTATGCTGACCGTAATAACTTGAAAGTCCTTCCCGACCGACATCGGTAGCATTTTCAGGGCGCGATCCAATCCATTCAGCTCTTCCGTGCAGAGCATCGGGCAACTGAAATATACGAGAGACAGCACCACCGGCTTTCCTGGCGTGAAAAACTGGCCCAACGCCACAGGCGTGCCGTGCTCGTCGCGGAACACCAGATCCATTGGGATCTGGGCGTTCGGCTTCTGGTCAATCGAGACGTCTTTCAGCAAATCAGGCCGCACGCCGATATTTTGCGTGGGGTCCATAAATTGTGCCGGGGCAGGCCGCGCACCGAAGAGCAGCGCTGCGAATGCCGCCATCACACACACACGCACGGCTTGCGATTTCCTGAACGCCGAATTGGCGAAAGACAGCTTCACAGCTGAAAGACTCTCCTGAACTGCTAATCCTTAGGCGCTGCCGCGGCCGCCTGAGGCTGCGCCAAATAACCGCAAGGTCCTTGCTCGTACGAGGCGTCCGGCTCGCCAGCGGCACCCACTGGTGGAATCGTTCCGCCGGCGGCCTGCATTTCCTGTTCCGAGCGCGCAGGCAATCCGTGCTGCAGCGTCAAATCGATCGCGCGATCAATGGGTATCTGCACAATGCCGCCTGCCTTGTTAAGCCACGCATAGCTATCCACCTGCAGTCTCTGCGCCGCGCAGAACGAAGCCAAATCGTTATGCGGATTCGCTTGTAGCAGAGGACCGGTCGGAATCTCGCGCGCATTCTCAAACGGCGAAGCCGTGGGCCCGAGCGGCGTCAATCTATTCAGATATCCAAAAACAAAGCGCATCGCGACCAACGTCACCGCAAGAAGCACGGCAAGCCAGAAGCCGAACTTTAACAGCGACTTGGCGTCTGCATCGCGAACCTCGTAGCCCGGCCCTCTTCCATTGGCGCTGTGGGGATCGTGATTGTGCGGTGCGGTCACGTCTCAACCTCCGTTCCGTGCGGCCCGAGATGGTGCAGGAAGTCAGAAGTCGGCGGAATCGCAGGCGACCGGCCCGGGAATCGCGGATCGTGCAACGGCAACAGCGGAAATCTCTTCAGCTGCAGGCAGAAAACGCCAACCCAAATACCGCCCAATCCTATTGCGGCAAACAAAATACCGAGATCGCTCCAACTCGGAGATTTTTCATAAGCGGGCGCCGTCTGCCAATAAAGATCCAGCAGCGTAAGGCAGAATTGCCACGCGGCCACCTTGGCCAGCCGCGGCAGACGCCGCTTGATGCTGCGCATCAGCAGACAGAAGAACGCCACAAAGAAATGAAGGAAGAGCAATAGGCCGCCAATGACGCCCCAAGCGCCAAATGCGCGCGACGTGTAGTAGGGGATCTCCTGCTTCATGTTTCCGGCCCAGATAATCAGGAATTGCGAGAATGACAAGTAGGCCCACAGGAGCGTGAAAACCAGAATAAGGTTTCCAACGTCGAGATAGCGGGAAGGCTCTAGCGCGTTCTTGAGCGGCTCGTGTTCGGCAAGGCGCCTCAGCACAACCACACCGAAGCTGTATCCAGCGAGCAGAAAGATCACGATGTAGAGGAAGCCGTAGATCGTCGAAAACCAGTGCGGCTCAAGCGACATCACCCAGTCAATCGCAGCCACGGTGATGGCGCCGGCGCCGATGACGAGTCCCGGAGCGCTTACCTTCTCCATGGTGTGCGACAGCGTAGGATCTCCCGTTGAATCCTCGCGCGCAGACAAGCGATTAAGCAAAAACGCAAGGAACATCCAGACGGCGAAATACACGATCGCGCGAATGATCCAGCCGTGCACAGTCAAGTACCACAGCTTCGACTTCAAAATCGTGTCGCCGGCTTCCGGATGTATCCAGGAGGAATAGAGCTTGCCCATCGTAAACAGTGGGACCAAGAAAAACAGAGCGATCAGAGGCAGCGTTCGCGTGCCCGCTTCAAGAATGCGCCGCAGCGGATAGCCCCACCAGCCGCCGGTGGTGTGGTGGATCATCAATGCGCCGAGCATGCCGACCGAAACGGCGGTCCAGAACACGAATGCGATCAGATAGTCATGCAGGAAAGGCAGCCATGCGTTCTGGCCGGAACCGCGCGTGATAAAACCAATAATCACAAAAATAATCAGGCCAGCGAAGCCTATTGCAAACGCGCGCTTCTGCCCAGCGTCGATCAGCGCCAGATTTGCATCCCGATTTGTTCCAGGTGAACTCATTGCGATTGTCCCGAACTCTGCCCCGCTACAATCTGCCCTGTAGATTGGTTGGCAAGTGTGGACCGCTCCGCTTCCGGTACGTCGTCGAGCGTGGCGTTGCGGCTCAACTGCAACACGCGGATATAAGCAGCAATTCTCCAGCGGTCGCCCACATCCACGCGGTCGGCATAGCTATACATCGCGCCAAAGCCGTTGGTCATTACGCCAAAAAAGTGCCCGACGGGCGCCTGCCGCAGTCGATCCGAATGGAACGACGGCGGATGCGGGAAGCCGCGCTGCACGATCATGCCATTTCCGCTGCCGGTGTAGTCGTGGCAGGGAGTGCAGTAGATGTTGTAACGCTCGCGCCCGCGCTCGAGGTCAGCCTTCGTGATGGGGAACGGAAAGCGATTCGCCTCGACTCCGTTCTCCGTGCCTGTAAAGAGCAGGTTGTCCGTCCGAAGCTCGCCACGAGCCACCGTGCCCGGCACCATCGGCCGCTCCGAGCGGCCGTCCGCAAAGAAGGTGGTCGGCTCGTACGGCAGGTATTTCGGCTGGATGTGCATATCCAGACGGCATCCGGACACCAGAAACGCCACGGCGCCAAGCCAGGCAGCCATGCGGATACGCTCGAATTTGCGACTACTCTTCAACTTCGATCACCTCGCTAGGGCGCAGGCTTTCCAAAAATGCTCTCGTTGCGGCGCGATCGAACTTCTTGTCACGCGCCGTGATGCACAAAAAGAAACGATCGGTCGACGCCATCATGAATCGCGGCGCGTTAAACAGCGGATGATAAGGCTGCGGCAAACCGTTGAGCGCCAGCATGCCCAAGACCGCCGTAAGGGCCGCGCCCAGGATCGTCAGCTCAAACGTAATCGCGATCCACATCGGCCAACTGTTCGGCGGTTTGCCTCCAATGTTCCACTGGTAGCTGATCACATTGGCGTAGTAGCACATGCCGAACCCCGTGCACCCACCAAGAATTCCGCCTGCGAGCACCAACGAAGGCAGGGCCGTCCAATCGAAACCCACCGCTTCCGCGAGACCCTCGACCGGAATCGGCGTATACGCGTCGAAACTCTTATACCCCGCCTCGCGCGTGCGGTGCGCGGCGGCAAGGATCTGTTCCGGAGTATCGAACTCCGCGAGAAGGCCGTAAATTGGCTTAAGTTCCATGGCGTTCTCTCTCTGCTAACTCGTAATTTCCGAATTTGCGTTGCGCACGCGCGCCAGGAAGCTTGTGCGCGGACGCGTATTCAGGTCCGCAAGAATCCGATAATCGCGCGTCTGAGCCTTTAGTTTTGCGACGCGACTATTAGGGTCGTTGATATTCCCAAATACGATGGCGTCGGCCGGACATGTCTGCTGGCATGCCGTGAGGATTTCGCCGTCGCGAATCGTTCGATTCTCTTCTTCCGCCTTAATTCGCGCCGCATTGATGCGCTGCACGCAATACGTGCACTTTTCCATGACTCCGCGCGACCGGACCGTGACATTCGGGTTGCGAACGCCGAAAAGACTCGGCGTCGTGTAGTCGGAGAAGAGATAAAAGTTGAACCGTCGGACCTTGTAGGGGCAGTTGTTCGAGCAATACCGCGTGCCGACGCAACGGTTGTACACCATGTCGTTCAAGCCTTCCGAACTGTGCGTCGTTGCGCCGACGGGGCAGACATACTCGCAAGGCGCGTTTTCGCACTGCATGCAAGGCATCGGCTCGTAGTACATCTCGGGCGCATCAAGGTCGCCGCGGAAATACGTGTCGATGCGAATCCAGTGCATGGCGCGGCCGCGCTCGACTTGCTCTTTACCCACTACCGCAATGTTGTTTTCCGCCTGGCACGCGATGACGCACGCGTTGCAACCTACGCACCGGTTCAGGTCGATCGACATACCCCATGCATATTCGTTGTATGACCAGCCCGGATACAGAGAATCCTTTTCGTTCGCCGGCTCCTCCGGATTTTGCGCGAACGCCGGATTCTTCTTGAATTCATCCAGCGTCGCGATCTGAATCAGGTCGCGACCGTGGCCGGGCTGCATGGCCGTCACACTCTCCTCATCAGCCGGGTGCCCATCGACGTCGATCGTGTATTGCTGTTGGATTGAAGCGAAAGAATACGTGTTGCCAGTCTTCTTAATTTGCAGGCCAGTGGCGAAACCGGGAGCACTGGTGGTCCTTAGGAAATAGGCATTGAAGCCCGGTCCCGTACCGATGTTTCCAGCGCGGCGGCGTCCGTACCCCAAATGCAATGTGACCGAATTGTCCGCGTGGCCCGGCACGATATAAACTCCCGCATCCACATTGCGGCCGTCCAGCGAGAGCGTTACGTAGTCTCCCTTGCTCAGACTCAGCCGTTGCGCCGTTGCGGGCGAAACCATCGCCGCGTTATCCCAAGTGAGGCGCGTGATGGGCTTCGGCAATTCCTGCAGCCAGCCGTTGTTTGCGTAGTAGCCGTCACCGACCGAAGGATCGGGCAAAAACACGATTTCCATCGCATCGGCCGCGGGCGATTGCCCCGAAGCCTGACTCGAGAAGGCAGGATTCACTGTCACCGAAGTTGCCGGCAAGGCCGTCCCGGCAATCAGCCCGATTTCCAGCGAC